>CAZJEH010000035.1:6134-23073 GCA_964544905.1 uncultured Gemmatimonas sp. | reverse complement strand
GAGGGGACACTTCTATCCGCGTCTCGAGGGGACATTATCAACCGCGTACAACAGCTGAAGGGCCGCACCGAACCGCTGAGGCCGGACCGGCGAGATCCCGGCGGACAGCTTTCACCTTCCCGGCCTTTGGGGGGCCACCTTCCCGCAGCGCCCTGAATCAAACGCGCCCGCGACGAAGGCCGAGGGAAGTCGCTAGGTTACCCCTCGCCTACTCCGCGTCCTCTCCGGGCCGGCCGCCGAGTCGCTCACGCTCCCGCGCCAGCCGCGTAATCTCGGCGACCTGCTGCTCGAAAGTGAGGTGGGTCGTATCGAGGAGGATGGCGTCCGGTGCCCGGGTGAGCGGCGCAACCGCACGCATCGAGTCCTTGCGGTCGCGCTCCTGGAGCCGGCGTATCTCCGATTCGAGCTGATCCGGCGTCGGGAACGGGTTGCCGTCCTGTGCCAACCGTCGGCGGGCGCGAACCGCGGGATCAGCGACCAGGAAGACCTTCAGCTCCGCGTCGGGAAAAACCACGGTGCCGATGTCGCGGCCGTCGGCCACCAGGCCGCCCGCGCGACCGGCGCCGCGCAGTCTGTCGAGGAGCCATTCCCGAACGGCGGGAACAGCCGCCATGCGGGAAACGTTCGCGTTGACGGCTGGACTCCGGATACGCTCGCCGACCGGTCGTCCGCCGATTACGAGCTCGAAACCGCCGTCGCGCGGGACCGCATCGACTTCGAGCCCCTGGAGCTGGTCGAGGGTGAGACCTTCCCAGAGGTCGGGATCGATGCCTCTTTCCAGCGCCGCGAGCGTGATGGCACGGTAGAAGGCCCCGGAGTCCAGATGGCGATACCCGAGAGCGGCGGCGACTGACCTTGCCGTACTGCTCTTGCCGGATCCGGCAGGGCCGTCGATGGCGATGACAATGCCATTCTTACGACCGGGCTCGTTCACCGGGTTGGCTTCCTCCGTTCGGAGGACGTCGAGAGTCCTTCGATCATCTCCCAGAACCCTGGGAACGAGACGTCGACGACTTCCGGAGTGTCGAACGCAATGCTGTTTCCAGGGAGAGCGGCGAGGATTCCGAAGGCCATCGCAATCCGGTGATCGTGGCGGCAGGCGACATTCCCACTCAGCGGCCGAGCGGTGCCGCGGATCACGAGCCCATCCGGAAGTTCCTCGGCCTCCGCTCCCAGGTTGCGCAGGTTCTCGACGATTGCGTTGATGCGATCGCTCTCCTTCGTTCGGAGCTCGTCGGCGCCCATTATGCGCGTTTCACCGGAAGCGCGAGCGGCGAGACAGGCGATAACGGGCACCTCGTCGATCATAGCGGGGATTTCGTCTGCCCCGATCTCGATGGCGCGCAGGTCACCCGGCGCGACGACCACGTCCGCGATGGGTTCGCCACCGCTGATCCGCTGGTTCTCGAACGATACCCGGGCGCCCATCCGCCGCAGGGCATCGAAGAAGCCGGTCCGAGTCGGGTTCACCCCCACGTTCTGGATCCGCAGTTCGCCGGTATCCGCGAGGGCGGCGAGTGCGGCGAGGAACGCTGCTGAGGAGGGGTCGCCCGGGACCTCCATGTCGAGCGGGGGAAGGTCGCCCACTGGCGGTCGAAGGATCACCTCCCACTGACCGTCGACAGGCTGACCGGTGACGTCCACCTCGAGCGCCGCGAGCATGCGCTCCGTGTGGTCACGGGACTGGATCGGCTCGCGCACGGAGACGGGCACGCCGCCGGAAAGCCCCGCGAACAGGACGGCGCTCTTGATCTGGGCGCTCGCCTTGGGAGACTGGTAGTCGATCGACCGCAACTGGCCGCCACATAGCTCGAGGGGAAGTCGATCGGGGGCCTCGAGCTCCCGGGCGGTCGCCCCCATCAGCGTGAGCGGTGTCGTGATCCGGCGCATCGGCCGGCTCCGCAGCGAGGCGTCACCGGTAAGGGTCGAGCAGAACGGCCGGCCCGCGAGCAGGCCCATCATCAGCCGTGCCGTCGTACCGCTGTTTCCGCAATCGAGGATCACGGTCG
This sequence comes from uncultured Gemmatimonas sp., assembly GCA_964544905.1. GTDB lineage: Bacteria > Gemmatimonadota > Gemmatimonadetes > Longimicrobiales > Longimicrobiaceae > WHSP01. The sequence continues at coordinate 21,064 of CAZJEH010000035.1, read as the reverse complement.
GGGCGGTCCAGGCGCGAAGGCCGCGCGAGGTGATGAGGATCTCGCTACCGTCGGCGGGGAGCTCACGGATGGGCGTACCGAGCGCCGTCAGGACCGCGGCGGTGCTTCGGCAGTCCTCACCCGGCAACAGGCCGCGCAAGCGACTCTCCCCAGCGGCGGCCGCCGCCAGCATCAACGCCCGGTGCGTGAGCGACTTGTCACCCGGAACCGAAACCTCTCCTTCTATCCTGAAGCTCATTGCAGAGCGCTTTCCGTCATCGAATGTGAGGCAGAAGCACCGCCGCGACGACCACAGCGTTCGTGAGTGCCCATGCCCGCAGGGCACGGTACATCCCCAGCTTGTGCTCGGCGGCCGACATGCTCGGGTGACGTGCCAGCCAACGCAAGAGCAGCGCAAGCCATGCGATCATCGGGACCAGACCCAGGACCCAGTACGCTCCCGCCGGGCCGCGAGCCAGACCCGCCAGCAGCAGCACGAACGCGAGAACGACCATCGCGATCGCGAAGCGGAGGGACCGACCCATGCCCATGACCAGGGCGAGGGTGCGATCCCCGCGTCGCTGGTCCTCTTCGAACTGGTAGAGCTGGGTAAGCGGGTATAGCGCGGCGAACAGTGGAGCGAAGGCCCCCAGAACGAACCATGACCATCCCGTGAGGGGTACGGCGCTGAGGGTCCAGCCCGAGAGAGCTGTGAGGAGACCGAACCCCAGTGCGTTGATCAACAGGTCGAGCCCCGCGACGGCCTTCCAGCGGAAGGGCGGTACGGAGTAGAGGACCGACATGATCACGCAGGCACCGTAGACGAGCGTAAACGCGCGAGGAAGCCAGAGCGCCGCCGCAACGAGCCCGCCGACCATCAACGACATGCCGAAGGCGAAGAGGTGTCGTGGAGGAGGCGGGGGTGCATCCAGGTAGCCGATGTCACCCTCGTCGCGATCGAACGCGGAGTTGATGGCGAGCGTCCCACCGTTGAGGAAGATCACGAACAAGACAACGCCGAGGGCGAGGGCCGGGATACGAGCGCCCACGTCGACCGCCTCGGGAATGGCGATCAGGAAGCCGAACACCACGTGAGCGGCGACGATCGGCCACTCCCGGGGTCGGAGGTGGAGGACGTAGGAGTAGCCGTCACCAGGCAGAAGGGCGTAACCGATTCGCCGGTTGACGCCATTCATACGGTAGTCGGGCACCTCTCGCGTGGCCTGCAACTCAGCCGCGCGCTCCCGCGCCCCGGCTCCAGGCGCTTCGCTGGCGCTCATCCCCACCCCCCGCCAGCTCCCCTTCCCGGGCGGCCAGCGAGGCGAACCGTACCGGAATGCACGACGGTCGGACCATCGGCCGTCAGTACCGTCAGGCCTCCGTCGATCCGGACTCCCGCACCCCGCCCAACGGCGAGCAGGCGCCCGCTTTCGGGCTCGGATACCTCGATTTCCCTGCCCCGCGTGACATCCCGCCTTTCGAGCTCGTGCAGATGGTCCGCCAGGCCAGGCCCGCCGTCCCGGACCATCAGCCGGACTTCGCGGATCACCGCGGTCGCGACCGCCAGCCGATCCACCTCGAGCGTTGACGCGAGGCGCAGAGAGGTAGCTGAGCCCCTCAGTTGCGCGGGGAATTCTTCCGCGCCCTGCAGCAGATTGAGGCCGACGCCGGCGACCACGTGCCGCGGAACTCCGCCCTCCCAACTCGCCTCGCAGAGGATGCCCCCGACCTTGGCTCCTCCCGCGATCACGTCGTTCGGCCACTTGATGGCCGCGGGGCGGTCGAGCCACCGGTCGATCGCACGAGCGACGCCCAACGCCACCCGGATGGGCAGCGTCCCGAGCTGATCCGGTGCCTGGGGCCCAACAATCATCGAACACCATAGCCCGACCCCCGGCGGCGAAACCCAGGCTCGGCCGAGCCTCCCACGACCCGCGCGTTGTTCCTCGGCCAGCACGATCGTCCCGGGCTGGGCACCGCCCGCAGCGAGCCGACGGGCCACGTCGTTCGTCGAGCCGGTGGTGTCGAGGAGGTGGACGGTGGGGACTCCCCAATGCGCCCTCAGCTCCTCAGCACTCAAGCCCTCCCAGCGAAGCTCCGGGTCCGTCCTCGATCGAGCGGCGCTCCATCCCATCGCGACATCCCCATCGACGCGGTCACCCATCCCGGTCGTCGATCAGCAGGGAGAGGTCGAGGACCGGCGCGGAGTGCGTCAGTGCGCCCGCGGAGATGAAGTCCACACCCGTCTCCGCGATCTCTCGCACCGTCTCGAGAGTGACGTTCCCGGACGCCTCGGTCTCCACCGTCGGCGCGGTCGCCTTGACCAGCCGCACGCCCTCTCGCAGCAGCGCCGGCGGCATGTTGTCGAACAGGATCCGGTCGACACCGACGGCGAGGGCCTCTCGAGCCTCGTCCAGGCTGGTGACCTCGACCTCGACGGCCAGGCCCGCCGCGTTCTGAATGCGGACGGCCTCGACGGCGGCCGTGATTCCACCCGCCGCTCGGATATGGTTCTCCTTGATGAGCACCATGTCGTGAAGGCCGAAGCGGTGGTTCGAGCCGCCGCCCGCCACGACTGCCGCCTTCTCCAGCCGTCGCAGCCCCGGTGTGGTCTTACGGGTGTCGAGGATCGTGGCACGGGTACCGGTGATAGCGTCGACGTACGATCGAGTCAGGGTCGCAACCCCCGACAGTCGCTGGAGGAAGTTCAGCGCGACCCGCTCCCCGGTCAGGATCGATCGGGCCCGACCGTGCAGTGATGCTACCAGGTTACCCTTCTGGACGGCGTCCCCGTCGAGGAGCTCTGGGGTGAAGCGGAGCTCGGGATCGACCTTGCGGAAGACCAGCTCCGCCACCCCGAGTCCGGAAAGGACACCCGGCGCTTTGGCGACGATGCGCGCGCCGACCTCGCGGTCCTCCGGGACCGTCCAGAGCGTGGTCCAGTCTCCGGGTCCCACGTCTTCCGCGAGGGCGAGTGTGACGATCGTCTCGACGTCGGCGTGCAAGGGTCCGGGCGATGCGCTCATCCGAAGATCAGGAAGAGGCCGGCAGCCAACCAACAATAGTACGCGAACCAGTAGAAGCTCTGACGGCGGAGCAGCGAGACGAAGAACCGGATCGCCAGAACACCGCTCACGGCCGCGGCGATGAACCCCGCGGCGAGCGAGACTCCCGAGATGCCCGAAGACGACGACATCGCCTCGGGGGCCTGAAGCACGGCGGCCCCGAGGATCGCGGGGATGGACATCAGAAAGGAAAACTCGGCCGCGGCGACTCCGTCGATGCGGCGCCAGAGGCCCGCGACGACGGTTGACCCCGACCTGGAGATACCCGGGAGAATCGCCAGGGCCTGAGCTACTCCAATGATCGCCGCGCCGGCCCAGGTCGGTTCGCTATGGACCTCCTTCGGTGCCGTCGAGCGAGCGAGTACCATGATGGCCACCTGCACAGCGGCGACCACCAGGAAGGGCACGAGCGTCCCCGCGTAGAGCGAGATCGCAGCCGCCACGAGCAGAGGCACCGCCTCCGCCGTTGCGAACCGACGATAGCCGGTGGCCCACCGGGTGCTCCACACCACCGTCCCGGTCACCAGGATCATCGTGGCGGCGAAGACGGCATCATCGAACAGCGCCGTGAACCAGTCTTCGAAGCCGAAGCCGACGACCACAGCGGGAATGGTGGCAACGACCAGCTTGAGCAGGTACACCCGGCTTCCCTCCGGCCCGGGGACCAGCACCCCGGAGATGAGCCGCCCTACTCTCTCGCGGTATACGGTGAGCACCGCGACGAGCGTTCCCAGGTGGACGAAGACGTCGAACAGGATCCCTGGGACATTGATTCCGAGAACCGCCTGCCCGATCACCAGGTGACCGGAGCTGGACACGGGGAAGAACTCGGTCAGGCCCTGCAGGATCCCGAGAATGATTGCGTCGACGAGGGTCATCAGGCGGCCGATCCGGCGTCAGAAGCCCCCGCGCTCGCGCTCGACGTGCCGAGGATGTGTTCGTAGTAGCGCTCGTACATCGGAACGACGCTTTCGACCCGGAAGCGAAGTGCCGCCTCCCGGGCCGCCGCGCTCGTCCGCCGCCACTTGTCGGGATCACCGAGGATCGCCAGCGCGGCCTCGGTCATCGTGTCGATGTCGCCCGGCTCCGCGAGCACCCCCGCGACACCATCCTCGACGACCTCCGGCACTCCGCCCACTTTCGTCGCTATCACGGGTACCCCCGACGCCATGGCTTCGAGGGCGCTGAGACCGAACGACTCCGACGCGGACGGCAACAGGAAGAGGTCGGCACACGCGAGCAGTTCGGCGACGGAATCCTGCTTGCCCAGGAAGAGGACCCGGCGGTCCAACCCCAGCCTCCCGACCTCCTCGACCGCCCCCGGCCTGTCGGGCCCATCACCCACGAAGATGAGCTTGCTCGGGATCTTCTCGTTGACCGCGGCGAAGATTCTCACGACATCCTGGACGCGCTTCACCGGCCTGAAGTTGGAGATGTGCATCAACACCTTCTCATTGCTGACTCCCAGCGACTTCTTCAGGCAGCGATAGCGCGCGCGGTCGTAGATGCGTGTGTCGACGAAGTTGGGGATGACGGTAATCCGCTCCGCCGGAATGTCGAAGTGCTCGACCGTCTCCTGCTTCAGATACTCGGAGACCGCGGTCAGGCCGTCCGACTGATTGATGGAGAACCGGGTGATCTCCTCGAACGACCGCTCCTGTCCGACCAGCGTGATGTCCGTCCCGTGGAGGGTGGTGATGATGCGGAGCCGATGTTGGCTGCCCAGCATCTCCTTCGCAATCCACGCCGAGGTTGCGTGGGGGATGGCGTAGTGGACGTGAAGGATGTCCAAGCCCTCGCGGAGCGTTACTTCGTGCATCGCGGCCGCCAATGACAGCGGGTAAGGCGAGTAGTGGTCGAAGAGGGGATAGCGAACGATCTCCACCTCGTGGAAGAAGACCCGCTCCAGGAAGTGCGGAAGCCGAAAGGGTTGGGCGTAGGTGATGAAATGGACCTCATGGCCGCGGGCAGCCAGTTCGATGCCCAGCTCGGTCGCAATCGCGCCCGAGCCGCCGTAGGTCGGATAGCAGGTAATGCCGATCTTCATCGGTCAGGATGGACATGATGTCGGCCGGGAGGCCGGGTAATTCCGGGACCCGGACTCGCGCGGACCGCGCGGACCGCGCGCAGACGGACAAGCTCGCAGATCGCGGCGGGGGAATCAACTCGCAGGGGCCTGTCGCGCCCGCTCCATCCCGCGGACGATCGTGTCGACCAGCTGAGGCATTGGTGCCGATGCGTCCAATCGGATGGCGCCTGGCGGAAGCTGGTGCCTGAACCAGGTCACCTGTCTGCGGGCATATCGACGGGTGTTTCGCTGGATCCGGGCAACCGCCTCTTCGAGGGAAGTCTCCCCTCGCAAGAAGGGGATCATCTCGACGTAGCCGGTCGCGTTGAGTCCCGGCGAATGTTCGCCATACCCGGCCTGGAGGAGCCCGCGGACCTCGTCCACCAGGCCTCCTTCGATCATCCGCACCACCCGCGCGTCGATGTCGCCGTAGAGGCGCTCCCTCCCCTGTTCGAGCACGAAGATGAGCGGCCGGAGCGGTGGTTCCTCGGCCGGTGAGCGGGCCTGCCACCACGAGAGAGGATGCCCCGTCAGGAGTGGCAGCTCGAGAGCGCGCTGCAGCCGCTGCCGGCCGCCCCAGACCCGCAATGTTTCCTCGAGCGGGGGATCGAGAGCGAGCAGCCAGCGCCGGAGCACGTCCTCCGGAATCCCCCTCAAGTACTCGTCCAGCCGGCGCCTCCGCTCGGGATCGAGGGGTGGCTCCCGGAAGATCGGGTGGGTGAGGGCCCGCAGGAAGAATCCCGTGCCACCAACGAGCATGGGGACCCTACCGTGCGCGGCGATCTCATCGATCTTTTGGCGCGCGTACCGTGCGAAACGTCCCGCGCTGAAGCGTTCGTCGGGGTCGACGAGGTCGAGGCCGTGATGCGGTACGGCGGCTCGCTGTTCAGCCGTCGGCTTCGCGGTCCCGATATCCATCCCCCGGTAGAGCTGGCGGGAGTCCATGGAGATGATCTCCCCGCCAACCTCGCGCGCCACGTCGATGGACAGGGCCGTCTTGCCGGTCGCGGTCGGACCGGTGATGACGACGGTCAGGGGCTCTTCGCTCATCCGCCGCGACGGAATCGACCATGCAGCTCCGTAAGCGGCAGTTGCACGACCGTCGGGCGACCGTGCACGTCGTGGAATGGCAGCTCGGTCGCGAACAGCCGGTCGAAGAGCTCCATCATCTCTACCTCGCCGAGTGGCTGCCCGGCTTTGATGGCCGCCTTGCAAGCGAAGGAGAGAGCCAGCCGCTGGTGCTGGTTGCGCGCGCTGTTCACCAGTTCGGAGCCCTCGGTGAGCTCCACGATCATGTCGCGCAGACAGCGCTCGGCGTCGAAATGCGGATGAGGGTTGGGGACGGCGTGGACGATCACGGACCGTCCGCCGAATTCCTCCAACTCATAGCCCACGCGCTCGAACAAGCCTTTCATCTGCTCGACCGTATCCAGCTCGGCAGCGGTCAACCGCACCGTCAGCGGAAAGAGGAGCCGCTGTGGCGCAGGCTGCTCCGGGCGGTCCCACGTACGCATCAGCTCCTCGTAAAGCACCCGCTCGTGGGCGGAATGCTGGTCCACGATGATGAGTCCGTCCCGGGTTTCCGCGAAGATGTAGGTATTATGGACCTGCCACATCTTCGGCGGCACGAGCCGGGTGACGGGATCGAACTCGTCATCCTCGCGAGGCCCTTCGTCCTCCGCCCTGCGTGCGACGAAGAGGCTCATCTGGTCGAAACCGCCCACCCCGGTCGGCGACTCCTGTCCCTGGCGCCACCCCGCTGACGGCCAGACCCTTCGCCCGTTGCCGGAAGTATCCGGGTCGTTCGTCTCCCCACCGCCGATCGAAGGAGCGCTCTCGAGTGGACGCAAGGCATCCCGGACGGCATTCTCGACAGCTTCCTCGACCGCCATCGACTGACGGAACCGTACTTCCGCCTTCGTCGGGTGCACGTTGACATCCACGTCCCCGTCGGGAAGGTCGAGGAAGAGGAAGATCGACGGCCTGACCCCCGGCGGGATGGTCGTGTGGTAGCCGCGTTCGGCTGCGCGAACCAGGAAGCGGTTGGTGAAGGGCCGGCCGTTGACAAAGAGGTACGCCCGTCGGCCTCCAGGCGTCGCCGCGTGGGGTTTCTCGATGAGGCCGCTTATCGCCGCCTGCTTCCCCTCCCACGCAAGAGCGATCAGATCCGCGACCGCATCGTTTCCCCAGAGGTCACCGATTCGTCGGCGCAGGTTCGGCGCGGTTGGTACGTCGACGAGGGTGCGATCGTTCGACTGGAGCGTGAACGCGACCTCCGGGTGGGCCAGCGCCAGCGTGCTCACGATCTCGCTGATCGCACGCGTCTCGGCGGCCGCCGAACGCAGGAACTTGGCGCGCGCCGGCGTATTGAAGAAAAGGCTGCGCACGATGACGGTGGTCCCGGTCCGGCGCGAGCAGCTCTCCACGTTCGTGACCCGCCCCCCGCTGACGACCAGCCGCGTTCCGTCGCCTTCCCGCTCCGCCGTTTCCATCACCAGACGCGAGACGGCCGCGATAGACGGAAGCGCCTCTCCCCTGAAGCCCAACGTTCGCACGACGGCGAGGTCCTCGGGCGAGGAGATCTTGCTCGTAGCGTGACGGTCCAGGGACAGCATCGCATCTTCCCTGCCCATCCCGTGACCATCGTCGGCCACCCTGATCTCCGTCTTTCCGCCATTGCGTACGGAGATGATCAGCCGGCGCGCCCCCGCATCCAGCGAGTTCTCGATCAGTTCCTTCACCACGGAGGCGGGACGTTCGACGACCTCGCCCGCGGCGATCTGGTTCGCCAGGTGGTCGGGAAGGATCTGGATGCGGCGAGGCATTGGGCGCTCAGCGGGGGTCCCGCAGCGCGTAGAACCGAGCCGCGTTGGCCGCGGTTGCGGCGGCGACGAAATCGACGTCCTCGCCCCTGAGCTCGGCGACCCGCTCCACTACCCGTCGAACGTACGCCGGCTCGTTGCGCCTGCCTCGAAAAGGTACGGGCGCCAGGTACGGGCTGTCGGTTTCCACGAGGAGACGGTCCAGGGGTACCGAGCGGAGCTGATCCGCACCGTCCCACTTGGGAAAAGTGATCATCCCGGCGAAGGAGATGTACCAGCCGAGCGCCAGCGCCGCTTCGAGGAGATCGTCCCCGCCGCTGAAGCAGTGCAGCACCCCGCGCCCCCAGCCCGCCGCCTCGATAGCCGCGCGGACCTCTTCGTCGGCACTCCGGGCGTGCACGACGACGGGTAGATCCAACTCGGCGGCGATTGCCAGGTGCTTCTGGAAGCTCTCGATCTGCTTGGCGCGCGGTGAGTTGTCGTAGTGGAAGTCGAGTCCTGTCTCGCCGATGGCCACCACCCGAGGGTGCTCCGCGAGCTCGCGCAGCCGCCCGAACGCCTCATCCGAGGCACTGGTCGCTTCGTGGGGGTGGATTCCCGCCGTGGCGTAAACCTCCGGATGACGCTCAGCGAGCGCGACGGCCGCGCGGGCGTCGTCCACGTCGGAAGCGATGCTGACGAGCCATCGCACACCGGCATCCCTCACTCGCTCCACGACCTCGTCAACATCATCGGCGAAGCGCGCGTCAGTGAGGTGAGCGTGTGTATCGACCAGTGGCGTCATGACAGCAGTAGTTGGTCAAGCGGACGGGATCCCGGACCAGCCGTCCAGAAGAGGAGGCCCCCTGCCACCCGGCGCAATAAGCTGATCAACCGGGACCGGAAAGAAGAAAGCCGCCACGCTGCCCGCGGCGGCTTTGCTCCCGGCAAACCCCGGGGGGTCAGACGTGTACTGGCCGCGGCCTGCGAGCACTCCCCGCGCGCCCCCCCTTCACCACCTTTCGCGGCCATTTCCGCTCGATCTCGAACAGAGCGGGCGCCGCGATGAAGATCGTCGAGAACGTACCCAGGACGACACCCACGATCAATATCAGGGCGAAGTCCCTAATGACTTCGCCACCGAAGATGTAAAGCGCCAGCAGGGTCGCCGTCGTGGTCAACGAGGTCAGGATCGTGCGCGGCAGCGTCTCGTTGATCGCCCGATCCATCAATTCCTCGACCGACTTGTACTGGGTTCTCTTCTCGAAGTTCTCCCGGATCCGGTCGAAGACCACGATCGTGTCATTCAGCGAATATCCGACGATCGTCAGGAACGCAGCGATCGTGGAGGTCGAGATCTCCATCTGCGTGATCGCAGCGAATCCGAGCGCAAAGACGATGTCGTGCGCCGTCGTGATCACCGCGGCCACGCCGAAACGCCATTCGAAGCGCCAAGCCAGGTAGGCGAGGGTGCACAGGAATGAGATCAGAATGGCGTACAGGGCCTTCCGCTGGAGCTCGCCCCCGACCCGCGGCCCGACGGCCTCCGTGCGCACGATCGTGAATGAATCCTCACCGAAGGCTGCACTGAGCCGTTCCGCGACCGCAGCCGCGGGATCGACGCCCAGATCCTCCTCGAATGTCGGCACACGGATCACGTACTCGGAGCTGGAGGTATCCCCGAAACGGGTGATCTGCCATTCCGGCCCCACTGCCCGGACGGCCTCCGCGTCTACCTGGTCCTCGAAGTCTACCTGGACCAGCGTCCCCCCGGTGAAGTCCACGCCATAGTTCAGCCAGGACCCGCGCGCGACGGCGTTGTAGATCATCGACAGGACACAGATGCCCAGGATGATGGCCGCAACGGTGAAGGACTTACGCCTCCACGACAGGAAGGGGTAGTTGGCGTTCGCGAAGAAGCGCATTCTCGGATAGCGTAGGCGGCGTCAGATGCTGACCGTCTGGGCCGTCGGTCGACGGTCCAGGTAGATCATGAAGAACGTCCGCGTAACGAAGATCGCGGTGAACATCGACGCCGCGATACCGATCACGAGGGTGACGGCGAAGCCGCGGACCGGTCCGGTTCCGAACTGGAACAGCACGGCGGCCGTCAACAGTGTCGTGACCTGCGAGTCGATGATGGCGGAGAGAGCTTGCTTGAATCCCTCGCTGACCGCCGTTCGTGGAGATCTACCTACCGCGAGTTCCTCCCGTATCCGCTCGAAGATCAACACGTTGGCGTCCACCGCCATGCCGATGGACAGGATGAGGCCCGCGATTCCGGGGAGTGTGAGCGTCGCGCCCAAGCTCGATAGGGCCGCAAGCACGAACAGGGTGTACAGGACGAGCGCCCCGATCGCCATGGCACCGGCGACCCTGTAATACACGAGCATGATCAGGACGACGGCCGCTGTCCCGATCGCCCCTGCAACGATTCCCTTGTCGATCGAATCCTGTCCCAGGGAGGGGCCGATGCTTCGCTCTTCGACGATCTCGATGGGCGCGGGAAGCGCCCCGGCGCGCAGCACGAGCGCCAGATCGCTGGCCTCCTGGATGGTGCCGCCCGACAGGGTGATCTGACCGCGGTTGGCGATCGTCGACTCGATCACCGGGGCACTCACGACCTCGTTGTCCAGGACGATGGCCATGAAGTTGCCCACGTTCTGGCTGGTACCCTGCTCGAACAGCCGACCGCCCCGCCGATTGAACTCGAAGACCACGATCGGATAGCCGAGCTGCGGATCTCGCTGAGCCTGCGCGTCAACGAGGTACTCGCCCGTGATCAGCGGACGATCCTGCAGCAGGTACAGCGCTCGAACCCCGGCGATGTTGCTCGCTTCCTCCTCGATTCCCCAGCGGAACACGCTGCCCCGGGGTAGCGCTGCCTGGACTTCCGGAAGAGCCAGGTACCGCTCCATGATCTCGACGTCCTCCTTGGCGACAAAGAGAACGGCGGCATTGCCCGTTCCGCCCGGCATCAACCGCGAGCTGATCGGTCGGTCGCCGTCGGCGGAGGCTACGCTGGTTGCCGAATCGGTCGCGGCGGAGTCGGCCTGCGCGCTGTCCGCGCTCTCCGCGCGCTCGAACAGATCGAGCCCGGGCACGGCCTGGTCGCCGGAAGTATCGCGGCTCGCGATCATGCCTGCCTCGAGGCCGGACGCCGCCGCGGCGCGATCTATCCTTGGCAGAGCCTCAGCCAGGACGGACATCGGCTGCACAATCTGGAACTGGAGGAAGGCGCTCCGCTGAATGACGTCCTTGGCTCGCTGCTGGTCCTCCCGCGTCGCCCCTGGGAGCTCCACCACGATCCGGTCGCTGCCCACCTTCTGGATGGATGGCTCGGCGACCCCCAACTCGTCGATACGGGTCCGGATTACCGTCAGGTTGCGATCGATAGCGTCCTCACGCTGCGCGGCGGTCAGCGCGTTCTGCGGATCCGCTATCTCGAGCGCGATGTGCGTTCCGCCCTGCAGGTCGAGCCCGAGAACGATACCGCGGCTGTAGAGCGTCCAGCCGCTGAGTATCACGAGCACAGCGATGAAGGCGATCCGGTATCGGAGTTCTTTCAGCATGCGATCAGGGACACTCCCGAAAGGGAGAAGACCGGGCGGGCGGGTCGTGCGCCCGTCGTACAGCGAAGGAATCGGGTAAGATACCCGGGGGTCCGAAGGGGTGTCAACTACGGTCCGGGGTGGTATCGGGCACGATGCTGCGCGCCCGCGGTGCCTGTCCGCCCGCTGGAGGGTGGGGCGCTCGAAAGGGGCCAGAAGTGGTCGCACCGCAGAAAAGCGTCGCGCTGTCGCTCCCTGCCTGCCCGGTGAGACAGCCGGCGCTCTCGATCAGCCGGCTCAACCCACTGAATGGCGTGCTGAGGAGCCGTCGAACACGCCAGGGTTCAGTGGGCGAGTCTTCCCAACGCCGGGGCCGCTCACGCAGCGTCCAGGAGTTTCATCAGCAGGAACAGCGCGAGGAGAAGTCCGGCGCCCAGCAGGACATAGTCCGTGACCGACCCGTTCGCCAGCCGATTGGCCAGCGTTTCCAGCGAGCCGGACGCACCGGACTGCGACGCGATGCCTCCGTACTCTGCGATCGCCTGAGCCAGGATGTTCATGGCCGTATCGTCCTGAGGAGGACCGTGGTTCGGCGGGACCGCTCAGGGGGGCCAGTAGCCCGCCTGGGATTGGAGGAACGGAGACCCGCGCCCTCGTTGACCGCGCTGTTGTCGAAACGCGAGCGGGGCCTACATCGGGAGCCGTTGGACGATCGCCTTGGGACGAGGCGTGGAACCGGGCGCTCCGCTACCGATTACTGGTGGCTAGGCTACGCCCTCCGACGCCAGTGGGAGACGAACGATGAACGTGCTCCCTTCCCCCAGGGCACTCTCGACGAATATATCGCCTCCCATCCCCCGGGCGAACTCTCGGCTGATCGCCAACCCCAACCCCACGCCGGCGCCCGAGCGAGTTTGACGGTCGAGCTGGAAGAATGGCTCGAAGATCCTTGCCTGGTGCTCATGGGCGATACCGCCGCCGGTATCGCGAACACGAAGCTCGGCCCAGCCATCGCGACGGCCGCACTCGACCTTCACCCGCCCGCCCTCCGGCGTGAACTTCATCGCGTTCGTGACCAGGTTGATGAGGATCTGCCTCATCCTCTCCTCATCCGCGCGAACGTGTAGCCCGTCCACATCGTCCTGGACCTCGTAGCGCACTCGGGCCCCCGCCGCGAGCGGGGTTACGATGGGCTCCAGATCGGCCAGCGCCTCCCGTACCGTGAGATCCCGGAACACGTACTCGACCTGTCCGGCCTCGATACGGGCGAAGGAGAGAATGTCGTTGATCAAGGTCATCAGGTGGCGCTGATTCGCACCGATCCGGGAAAGGGTCTCCTGCTGATCCTCGGTCAGCTCGCCATGGATACCCATATGCAGCAGCTCGACGTACCCTGCGATGGCGTTGAGCGGTGTTCGCAGCTCATGGCTCATCATCCCCAGGAAGGCCAGCTTCGATCGGTTCGCGCGCTCGGCCTCGGACTTCGCCTGAAGAAGACTCTGCTCGTTCCGCATCCGGATGATCGCGAATGCGATGGTTCCCGCGATCGTCCGGGCCAGCTCGATCTCATCCGGCCCGAGCTCGCGCGGCCGGTCATAGTAGAGCATGAACTTGCCCAGGAGCTGTGACCCGAACGTCAGCGGAACGAAGGCGATCGCACGGATGCCTTCCTCGAGGATCGTCGCCCGCAGTCCAGGCTCGATTCCCGCCGCCGAGCTCACGTCCGGCACCATGATCGAAGTCGGGTCCACGGTGTCGGGCGACCACGGGCTATGTCCCTCGACCTCGGCTCGGTACGAATCGGAAAGACCTCGCCAGGCCTCGAAACGGAGTATTCCGTCCTCGTCGAACAGAAGGATCGACGAGCGATCGACGGAGAGCGAGCGCCCGATCCCCTCCAGCGCCCGTTCGTAGATTTCCGAGAGCTGCGTCGAGCGAGCGGCTGCCTCGGTCATCTCGTACAGCGTGCGTAGCTGTTCCAACTGCGCTCGCAGGCGGGACTCGGCCTTCTCGCGGCGACGCAGCTCGATCTGGGCCTGCCCGAAGAGCCGGGCGTTGTCGAGGGTCAGCGCGGCATGGTCGGCGATTTCCTGCGCGAAGGTCAGGTCGTCCGCGTCGTAGCGCCGCTTCGATTCCGCCGTCGTCGCGAATACCAGCGCCCCGATGATCCTCCGACGAGCCCGCAGCGGTACGATGATGCTCGAGAGAGGACCGAGGGCTTCGAGAATCTCCAGGTACTCACCGCTCGCGTATCCACGCAGATCGCCATCAGCGACGTTCGCCACCAGCATCGGCTGGCCCGTGCGAACCACGGAACCTGGTCCTCCCTGATCGTTCAGCCGCGGTGAGGGGAGAGCGAGGAGTCTTCGGAGCAGCGGATCCTTCTCAGGGGCGATGTGAGCGGCCCCGATCCGACGGACGTCGCCGTCCTCGAGCAGGTATGTGACGCTGTAATCGGCGAGCTCGGGAACCAATCGAACCGCAAGCTCCCGCAGCACCTGTTCGCCCTCCAGTTCCCTCGACAGGATCTGATTCAGCTGCGAGAGCAGAGCCAGCCGCTGGCGCTCGACATGGACCCGGGTCACGTTCCGCGCGATCGTCGACGCTCCGACGATCCGACCGGTTTCGTCGTGGATCGGAGAGATGGTCAGCGAAACCCGGAGCCGTCGCCCGTCCCTCGCCATCCGAACGGTCTCGTAGTGGCGGACGGACTCGCCTGCCCGGAGCCGAGCGAGCAGCACCTTCGTGTCGTCCTCCATCTCCGGAGGGACCAGCAACGAGACACTACGGCCGACGACTTCCGCGGCCGGGTAGCCGTAGAGATTCTCCGCGCCGGCGTTCCAGCTCATGATGCTGCCATTCAGATCCTTCGCCAGAATGGCATCGTCGGAACTTTCTACGATCGCGCCAAGAAGGCGAAGAGCGTCGAGGCGCGGAATGCCCGACGCGACCAGCCCTTCCGGATGCGGCATCAGGAGTGAAAGACGGATGTCCTTCCCTGCTTCGGCGGGTGTTCTGTTCATCCAGCCTACCTGGCGAGAAGCCGCGCTCGGCCCGTGCGGGATGGGCTCCCGGATCTCTTCCGGGTAGGAGAGTCGCTCCGACTGGAACGGGATCGTGGAGAGAGTCGCTCCACCGGGATGCACGAGTCGGGCCGGAGATGGATATCGCCGGCTTCCCGACCCATCCTCGTGCCTACCGAAATGCGGCGGCGACGGGGCCGGTCTTCATGAGATGTCTCTGATGAAGGATGCGCGGGCTCGCTGGCTGGTGGCCGACTCCGCGGCGCCCCTGCGGGTGACTTTGCGCCTTCGCGCCTTTGCCGGTACCACCGGCACACCGACCCCGATCAACGAAGCGGCCCCTCGGGCACCATCGCCCGAAGGGCCGCAACGATCGACCGCCAAAGAAGTGGGCCCACCAGGACTCGAACCTGGGACCGGCGGATTATGAGTCCGCTGCTCTA
>CAZJEH010000035.1:0-6124 GCA_964544905.1 uncultured Gemmatimonas sp. | reverse complement strand
CGACTGAGCTATGGGCCCGCACCGACGAATCTAAGCTATTCCCGCGGCGGCGTGGGGGTCAAGGAACTGTCCGCCTACGGCTCGTGCCGGTGCGCATCCGGCGGGGATGGTCCGACCGGCGCGTGTTGATGCGGTTCTGCCGGCTGCATCGGCTCCCCGAACGGGGGCGTCGACGGCACGGCACGCCCGCCCATCTGCTCCACGCCCATGGACTGCCCCATGGCCGCCCACTCCTCCAGCGGAATCGCGTAGGACGAGTCGTCTCGGAACATGGCGGCTGCGCGCAGGATCTCCGCCCGCTTGCGATCGCGGGGCACCAGGTCGGAGGCGAGGATGTCGGAGATGACGTCGTGCATCATGTGCAGGTTGTCGAAGTTCACGGCGGCCTCGGGATATCGAGCGGCGAAGGTGGGAGCGACCCCGGCCGTCATTGGCATCACGGAGGGCATTGTGGTCGGCGGATCGGAGATCATCCGCCAGAAACGCGCAACCGTTTCGTTGACGCCCGCTACCCGCGTTGCCGCGTTCTCGTATACGAGGAGCGGCTCGTACAAGCCGACCTGAAGCCAGTGATAGGCCCAGATGAGACCGTTGAACTCGGGGTGGGAGCGCCGGAAGGCCAGCGAGTAGAACTGCCCATCCATGATCTCCATCCCCTTGGGCACCTTGCTGAACGCGAGATCAGGCCGGCTCCGATAGTAGTCGAGCAGCGCCGCCATCTCCGCGTCGCTCTCTTCCGGGGCGAGCCGTTCATCGGCGAGGATGTCGTAGACCTGGCGGTGAAACACGTGCGCCCACTCGAACATCTGCTTGGCCTCGGGTACCAGCCTGGCATACGCGACCTCGACGGCGCCCTCCTCCAATGGCAGACGGGGCGGCCGCAGCAGCAGACGGCGGGTCAGGAACTCGAACTCGCGGTCCAGCCTGGCATCCGCCTGCTCCGGGTACAGGTAGAGCGTCTCGTACAGGATGGCGTGCCCATAGTCGAAGGCGTTGAACAGCCGATCGGCCGCAGGGTAGGTCCGGCGAAAGACCCAGTTGTGTGGAGCCGGGAGGTAGTACTGCTCCCCACCCCGCACCCATTGGGCTTCGGCTACCCCCGACGAGGCCAGCAGCGCGGGGACGACCACGACCAACCGAAGCGGTCGCCACATACGGTGGCGGAACAACGTCGTACTCATGGGGATCGCCGCGTCGGATAGCTCAGCCCGCGGATGCCGAATGCCCGGGCAGCTCCGACCGTCAGCGCCCAGGCTGATCGCGGTCCGTTCATCCGCCGGCCGAGGCCGGCGTCGAGGACCAGAGCGGGGCTGAGTTGATATTTCGCACCAACCTCTGCGACCCATTCCACCGGAACGCCCGATTCCATGGGCTGCTCGGCGACCGCATCCGCGATCAAGAGCAGGCCACTAAGCGGCAGCGCACGATCGACGGCGACGCCGACCATCCACCGGCTGAGGTCCGCTTCTCCCTCGGAGGTTCCAGCTCGCCCGAACGCAAAGCTGCCGTTCAGATGTACCCGGCCCCAACGAAAGCTCCTCGTCGCAATCCCAGTCACCTCCGGATGAACACGCCGAGGCGCAGCCGAGCCGACCGGCAGCACCGCGGAGAATCCAACCGCGAAAGCGGGTAGCGTACGAGTCTCGAGGTTCAGGTTGTGCAGCGCCGCCAGTTCGATTCCGCCGAGTTCGACGATCGCGTCATCCGGAGCGTCGGCCACCTGCAGACGGGCGGCCGCCTCAATCTCGAAACCCCGCGCCACTCCGTAAGCGAGCCCGGGTTCCAAGGCCCACCCGTACCGCCCTCCAGATCGGCGCTCGAGCGTCACGGGCGCGGCCTGCAGCTCGAAAGCGTACCGCTCGACCGGATACGCGTCCCGGACACGAAGCGGGCGCCCGCCATCCGTATTGAAGTAGTCGGTCTGTCCCGTGGCCGTCGTCGTCCAGATCAGACCGATGATGGGAGCGAGGACCCAGCGCAGAGTCCATGTGGACCCTGTCCGATCTCCGTGAGGTGCTCGTGTACCGCGCACGCGATGTGCCTCTGTTGTCTCGACGTCAGGTTGATCCGGCGCCAGCGGCCGGAGAGTAAGACGACGTAGACAATGATACCCCCCAGGGGTATTATCGGGCAAGGACGGGATGAATTGCCGATCATCCGAACCGCGAGAGGCGTCGACATGGCGAACGAACCGGGAGGACATTCGGAGGATGCGTTTTCGTCTCCGAACGAGGTACGCCGGTCAGTCCAAGCCGACGCCGGAACCGGCGCGCCCCACCGGGTCGGGACCACCGGAGACCCGTCACCCATGGCTGGCCAACCACCGCGAAACCATACGCAGGCTCACGGCAAGCCCGGGGCCGGAAGTGCCGGCGAGGTTTCGGACGGAGATATCATGGCCGGGGATACAACCGACAGCAGTCAGGCGAGACCGCACCATCGTCCTGCCGAATCCGACCTGGCTCACCCGGAGGCTCATGCCGTGGACCGATCAAGCCATCGTGAGCACGATCACGGCGCCAGTCCTCCATGGGACGGACATCACGCGAAAACCGCGATACACACCGCTGGAGTCATCGATGCTGGTCATCGCGCCCATAGTGGACACGGCGGATCCGGCGCCCACGATACGCACGCCGCGCATGACGGCCATGCCGGCCATGATGGCCATGCCGGGCACAGCGTGCAGATGTTCAGGAATCGGTTCTGGATCTGCCTGCTCCTGACGATCCCGACCCTGCTGTGGGGCCACATGCTGGAGCGGCTGACAGGCATCATTGCCCCGCCGTTCCCTGGCTCCTGGCTTCTCCCGCCCGTGCTCGGAACCGCTGTCTTCCTCTACGGCGGCGTCGTATTCATCCGGGGAGCGGTTGCCGAGCTGCGAGATCGAACGCCGGGGATGATGACGTTGATCTCGCTGGCGATCCTGGTCGCATTCGGCTTCAGCCTCGCAGTCACGCTCGGGTTGGCGGGGATGCCGCTCTGGGAGGAGCTGGCAACCCTGGTCACCATCATGTTGTTGGGGCACTGGATCGAGATGCGGTCCGTGACACAGGCGCAGGGCGCTTTGCAGGAGCTGGCGGAACTGCTGCCGGACGTCGCGGAGCGCATCACCTCGAGCGGAACCGAGCGAGTCCCGGTCAGCGAGCTTCGCACGGGCGACATCGTGCTGATTCGACCGGGCGCAATCGTGCCTGCCGACGGGGTCGTCCGCGAGGGGCGGAGCTCGCTGAACGAGGCGATGCTCACCGGGGAATCCCGGGCGGTGCCGAAGGAACCGGGGGATACCGTCATCGGCGGGACGGTGAACGGGGCCGGGTCCCTCCGGGTGGAGGCAACGCGAACCGGCGGCGACACGACGCTCGCGGGGATCATGCGGCTGGTCGAGCAGGCGCAGACGTCGCGATCCCGGGCCCAGGCCCTCGCCGATCGCGCTGCGTACTGGCTCACACTGATCGCCGTCGGGGCCGGCATATTGACCCTGCTCGCCTGGCTCAGTCTCGATGCCCCGGTGGAGTTCGCGATCCAGAGGGTGGTGACGGTACTCGTGATCGCCTGTCCACACGCGCTGGGGCTGGCTATCCCGCTGGTAGTCGCCATCTCCACCACGCTAGGGGCCCGAAGCGGTCTGTTGGTCCGTGATCGCCGCGGCCTCGAGGAGGCCAGGAACGTCGATGCGGTCGTCTTCGACAAGACGGGGACGCTGACCCTGGGGGAACACCGAGTCGTAGACGTATTGACGGCGGGCGACCTCGACCCGGAATCGGCCCTGCGGTTGGCGGCGGCGGTGGAAGGCGACTCCGAGCACCCCGTTGCGGCGGCAATCGTTTCCAGTGCGCGGGAAAAGGGACTCGAAGTTCCGCCCGCGACCGACTTCGAGGCGCTTCCCGGCGTGGGGGTCCGTGCCTCCGTGGATGGACGACGACTTGAGGTCGGGGGCCCGAACCTGCTTGCGGCACGCGGTATCGAGCCAGAACCGGGAACAAAGCGGTTCGCGGCGGACGCGGCGGCCAGAGGCCGAGGGACGATCTACCTGCTGGAGGACGGCCGGGTGCTCGCCGCCTTCGCGGTCGCCGACGCTGTGCGACCGGAATCGGCCGAAGCAGTCCGGCGCCTGAGAGACATTGGCGTGGAGGTGATCATGCTGACGGGCGACGCGCGCCCCGTGGCCGAGGCCGTCGCTGGCGAGCTGGGGATCAAAACGGTCTACGCCGAGGTGCTACCCGAACACAAGGCCGCCGTCATCGAGGAGCTGCGCGCGAAGGGCAAGCGCGTGGCGATGGTGGGCGACGGGGTGAACGATGCTCCGGCCCTGGTGACCGCCGACGTCGGCATCGCGATCGGCGCGGGGACGGATGTGGCCGTCGAAGCGGGGGACGTCGTGCTCGTCCGCAGCGATCCCCGGGACGTCCCCAGGGCCGTGCAGCTCTCGAAGGCCACCTACCGGAAGATGGTTCAGAACCTCTGGTGGGCGGCCGGCTACAACATCGTAGCGATTCCGCTGGCCGCCGGGGTGCTTCAGCGCTGGGGGGTCGTGCTCGATCCGGCGGTCGGTGCGGTTCTGATGTCGGCCAGCACCGTGATCGTCGCGATCAACGCGCAGCTCCTGCGACGGGCCTCGATCTAGCCGGCCCATCAGTCAGCTGGAGGGCTCCCTGGGCTCGGAGAGCGCACGGCTCCTTTCCGATCTGCAGAGCATTTCCGCAGAAAAGCCAGGATCAACGCCTGTCAGCGCGTCCCGAACAGCCGGTCACCGGCGTCACCGAGGCCGGGGCGAATGTAGCCGTCCTCGTCGAGCTCCCGATCGAGGGCCGCCGCAAAGATCCGCACATCCGGATGCACGCGTCTTATCAGCTCTACCCCTTCCGGGGCCGCGACGATGCACACGAAGGTGATCCGTGCCGGATGGCGCTGTTTGATCTCCGAGACGGCGGCGACCGCCGATCCGCCCGTCGCCAGCATCGGATCGAGCACCAGGAACTCGCGATCCCGCGCATCGGACGGAAGCTTCACATAGTACTCGACCGGCTTCAGCGTGTCGTGCTCGCGGTAGACCCCGATGTGGCCCACCCTCGCTGATGGCATCAGCCGCAGCACCCCCTGAACCATTCCCAGCCCGGCTCGGAAGATCGGCACGAGCGTGAGCTTCTTGCCGCTGATGCGCCCCTGCACGGTGGGCTCCAGCGGTGTGTGGATCTCGCATGGCTCCAGCGGAAGGTCCTTCGTGACCTCGTAAGCCATCAACATCGAGATCTCGTCGACCAGCTCGCCGAAGAGCTTCTTCGAGGTGTCGCGATCCCTCAGCAACGTCAGCTTGTGCTGAATGAGCGGATGCTGGATGACGGTAAGGTTCGGGAATCGCTGCACTGATGGTCGGCGTGATTGGAAGTGGAAAGGGTGCCCACTCGGGGCACCCTCGGCACGGTCGATGTTCCTAGCCGGCAATCGCAGCGCGATACCCCTCTCCCTCGACCGCCGCCACCAGCTGTTCCGGTGCGACGGCCGTCTCATCGTACTCGACTTCCGCGGAGCCGTCCTGGAGATGGACCGTCGCGTTGTGAACACCGGGGCGGCTCCTGAGTGCCTTCTCCACGCTCGCCACGCAGTGACCGCAGGACATCCCCGAAACCTTCAATCTGGTCGTTTTCATCATCAATGCTCCAATCGGCACGAGCGGACGCTCTGGGCTCCATGTCGGAACACGACATCGGATGGGCGAGATCCCCCTTCTTTGCGTCGGGCAACATAGATCATACCCCGCGCCTTCGGAAGCGTCACCGACAGGAGGCAGCGCGCTGTTCAAGGACTACGCGCAATGCGGATTCACGGCCGGGGTCACCCTCGACTCGGTCTCAGGTACAGCAATCCAAGATGCTGTCCATTCACGGCCTGATCGGGCCGGGCGGCTGCGGCTTGCGGAGTCGTTCGCGCTGGATCTCCTGCTCGTGCTCCTGAGCGGACCTCAGGAGATTCTCGGCTTGCGTATCGTTGACGTTCGGGCTGGTGCCACCACCTCCTCCGGCCCCGGGGTCTGGCTGCGGGGAGGCCGGGCTGGGCCCACCCTGTCCCCCTCCCCCTCCGCCGCCGCCTCCGCCGCCTCCCCCTGCCGGTGGCGACTCGCGCT
>CAZJEH010000034.1:0-23629 GCA_964544905.1 uncultured Gemmatimonas sp. | reverse complement strand
GAACCCCAGCCCCCTGCGACCCTCAACCCGTCGCCCAGGGGGCTGGGACGTTTAAGCGGCCTTCTATAGGGACGCGATGTAGGCGGCGAGCGCCTGCAGCTGCGAGTCGTTGAGGTTGGCGCCCCCCATCGGCGGCATCGGCGCCGGATGCTCTCGTGGCTGGGGCACACCTCTCCGGATGATCTCGACGAGCTGCGGCTCGAGCGGCTCAGCCGCCCTTACCCAGATCCAGTCGTCGTCCGTCAGGCTGGGCCCCAGCGGTCCGCCCTGCGCGTTCTGACCGTGGCAAACGGCGCAGTTACCCGTGCTCGTGAACAGCCGTTGGCCCTCCGCGATCTGCTCTGGAGAAGCCTGCTGTTGGGCGGCTTGCTGCGCCGAGCTGGGCTCTCCACCCTCCAAATCGGGTGCCTGTGACGGGGTACTCGCCTGCGGAGGAGATGCCGGTTCCGGCGCGGGGGTTGACGAGGGCGTCGCCGGTGCCGCTTGCCCAGCGGACGGCTCGGTCGATGGCGACGGCGCGGGTGCCGGTGTGTCGGACCGCGATGAGGGCGCGGGCGGTGGCGGCGCTGCCGATGATTGTGGCGTTGGCGACGCGGGATCGGTAGCCGGCAAAGGTGCAGCGGAGGGTTCCCCCGCAGTCGCAGAAGCGGGTTGCGCGGTCGGCTGCGGATCAGCCGCGGCGGCCGTCTCGCTTTCCGACGCGGGCGCCGGAGTGCAACCGATCACGGCAGCGATACACATCACGCCGAACAAGCGACTTGGGACTCTGCGGTTCACCATCGAAGGGGCGAGAAGAAAGGTTGCGGTTTCTTGGCGTAAGATGCGAGGCGGCGATGCCGACGCCGCAGGGGCATGGCACCGCCGCCTCGAACGAGCCAGCCAGGGAGGAGTCTCCTGACGGGCTCCGTAGTTACGACTGGCTGAGAGACACTACGTAAGCGGCAACGGCGTTGAGCTGCTCGTCGTTCAACGAGGCGCCCCCCATCGGCGGCATCGGGGCCGGTGCCTCACGCGGCTGGGGCACACCGATGCGAATGCGCTCGACGATCTTCTCCTGCAGATTCTCACTCGGGTTCTCGATCCAGAGCCACACATCATCCGTCAGGTCCGGGGCGAGAGCGGTGCCGGTGCCCGTTGGCCCGTGACAGGCAGTGCAGAGGCCGGGACCGGCGAACACCTGCTGACCGGCCTGCACCAGCTGCGGATCGAGGCCGTTGCCTCCCGGTGCGGAGGGCATTCCACCCGCCTCGGGGGTCGAGGGCGGGGTCGTCGGTTGTTCGGCGACCGGCGGCTGGTTCGTGGCGGCCTGATCCCCGCCGGAATCGCCACACCCAACGAACCCGATGGTGGCCAATATCCCCACCGCCGATACCAGCGAACGTCTGCGCATCATCGTCTCCTGATGAATTGAATCGCGAAAGCGACTGATTCACCCGAAGCAGCCGTCATTCGCGCCGTCACAGTCCCAACGCCGATCTGATCATGGGGGGAATACGCTCGGCGGTCCACGGAGGAGAGAACGTCAGTTCGACGTTGGCGCTCTCCACTCCGGGGACCGCTTCGACGACTCGCTGCGCCTCCCGAACGATTTCACCCGCTACCGGACAGGCCGGCGAGGTCAGCGACATGGTGACGTCTACATGCCCGCCATCGATGTCGATCGCATAGATCAGACCAAGCACGACCAGGTCGAGGTTGAGTTCCGGATCCTTGACCTGGCGCAGCGCCTTCCTGACCTGGTCCGCGGTAACCATCCTGCATCTCCCGTCGGAATCCCAGTTCGGCATTTGGACAGAAGGGAGCATACCCGTTTCCCGGCCGCCTTGTCAACGGCTCGAGATATGTCTAGAGTTGCAGTTTCGATATCGCCACAGGTGGTGCAGAGGGCAATCGATACCCCGTCCCGGCGTGCGCGGTGAAAGGCAGGAGTGGATGGCAAACGGTAAGGTTCGACGGATCGCGATCAACACCGGGGGCGGCGATGCACCCGGGCTGAACGCGGTAATACGCGCAGCAACCCTGGCGGCCCTGCACAAGGGGTGGGAGGTGCTCGGCATACGCCGGGGATACACGGGTCTGCTGGAAGGCGAGGTCGACGGCGAACCGGGCGTGATTCCGCTCAACGCAAACTCGGTTCGAGGAATAACCCACCTCGGCGGTACCATCCTCGGGACGACAACCAGAGGGAACCCCTTCGGGCTCGAAGTGCGCCGTCCGGACGGCACATGGGGAGTCACCGATCGATCCACCGAGATCGTCCAGCGGTTCAGCGAGCTCGGGATCGACGCCCTGATCGCGATCGGCGGGGACGGGTCCCTCAACATCGCCAACGCGCTGAACAAGAAGGGCCTGCCCGTCATCGGCGTGCCCAAGACGATCGACAACGATCTGGCCGCCACCGACATGACGTTCGGATTCCAGACCGCGGTCGAAGTCGCGACGGACGCGATTGGCCGGCTGCATTCGACGGCGGAGGCACACCAGCGGGCGATGATCGTCCAGGTTATGGGGCGTCATACGGGCTGGATCGCGCTCGAGTCGGGCCTGGCCGGCGGTGCGGATGTGATTCTGATCCCGGAGATCCCCTACTATCCCGAGAGCATCGCGGCGAAGATCCACGAACGGGACCAGAGCGGGCGGCGGTTCAGCATCATCGTGGTGGCCGAGGGTGCGAAGCCGGCTGGCGGCGAGCCGAGCTACGCCGACGAGAGCGGCAGATACGGAGGGATCGCCGACCGACTCGCCATGAAGCTCGAGCGGCTCACGAACAAGGAGACGCGAACGTTGGTGCTGGGACACATCCAGCGAGGGGGAACGCCGATCGCCTACGATCGCAACCTCGCGCTTCGATTCGGCGCAGCCGCTGTCCGCTGCATCGACGAGGGGTCGCTCGGGACGATGGTGGCACTCAAGGGGTCGGAGATCCGGCCCGTCCCCCTGGAGGATGCGGTCAAGGAGTTGAAGAGGGTCCCCACGGATTCGGACACCGTCCTCACCGCCCGCCAGCTCGGGATTTCTCTCGGTGATTGAAACGGTTCGACGATGATCGGCGGAGGTAACCTTTATCCGGAGCGGGGATGACCCTGACGCCGAAGCAACGCGCGCACCTGCGCTCGGAGGCGCAGAAACTCAAGCCCATCCACTACGTGGGGCGGGAGGGCATCACCGAGTCCGTTCTTGAGGCCCTGATGGAAGCCTTCAACCAGCGGGAACTCATCAAGGTCAAGGTTCACGAGGCCTCTCCCCAGTCCGCGAAGGAAGCCGGGCCGATCTTCGCGGATCGCCTGAGCGGCGTGGAGCACGTGCAGACGATCGGTCGCACGGTGGTCCTCTACCGACCGCGGCCGAAAGAGGGCGCCGGTGACGCCGACTGAAGCGGCTCCTCCCTCCATCCGATATTCCTGTTCCGACCAACAATCCGACAACGAATGACGAGGAAGTTCTGGGTCCTGGGCGCGACGCTCGCCCTGCTCGCCGTGGCGATCGGCGCCTTCGGAGCCCATGTCCTGCAGCACCGCCTTACGCCCGATCGGCTGAACGTCTTCGAGATCGGCGCGAGGTACCAGATGTATCACGCATTGGGGTTGCTCGCGGTCGGGTGGGCGGCGGAGAAGTGGCCGGGACGATGGTCGGTGACGTCCGGATGGCTATTCGCGGCGGGAACACTGCTGTTCTCGGGAAGCCTGTACGCACTCGCGCTCACGGGCGCCAGCTGGTTGGGGGCGATCGCCCCGCTGGGAGGGGCTGCGTTCCTTGCCGGATGGGCTTGCCTCGCCCTTGCTGCCTGGCGCGGGTAGGATGGTGCAAGAAGTCACCGGCCCCCTCGCGCTCCGCGTGATCGAGGAGCAGGTCCCCGAGTGTCGTGCCTGTCCGCGATTGGTGGAATGGCGTGAGAGGGTCGGGCGGGAGAAGCGGCGGGCTTTCCGGGACGAAGTCTACTGGGCGCGTCCCGTCCCGGGTTTCGGGGATCACGAGGCCCGTCTCCTGATCGTCGGACTCGCCCCGGCAGCTCACGGAGGCAATCGGACGGGGCGCATCTTCACGGGCGACCGTTCGGGCGACTGGCTGTTCGCCGCACTGTATCGCGCAGGATTCGCCAACCAGCCGGAGTCGGTCAGCCGCGACGACGGCCTGACGTTGTGCGATGTCTACATCACCGCGTCGGTCAAGTGTGCCCCGCCCGACAACAAGCCTACCCGTGACGAGACGAACAACTGCCGCCCTTTTCTCCTCCGGGAACTGCAGGCGCTGCGAAACGTCCGAGTGATCCTCTGCCTGGGCGGCTTCGCGTGGCAGCAGGCGTTCCGCGCGCTAACCGAGCTGGGGTACCAAAGTTCCGGAAAGCGTCCGTCCTTCGGCCACGGCGCGATCGCGAACATGCCCCCGTTCACCATCGTTGGGTGCTACCACCCGAGCCAGCAGAACACGTTCACGGGGAGGCTGACCCACGAGATGCTCGACAGTGTTTTCGAGAGGGTGCGTGGTCTCCTCGACGGACCCGGGTGATGGATCTCGCGGGCCTTCAGCGTGAACGGCGACCGGCGTTCTGTGCGACGGTGGCAGGGGGACGATAGGTCCACCCCTCGAGCGCGATGACCCGGGGGTCGTGACCCCCAACGTGGAAGGGCTGTTCCAGGTCGTCCCTGCAGAGGTATGCGGTCAGGCAGGCGATTACGGCATCCCAGGCGTCCTCCAGGTTGACGGCCGCCGCCTCGCAATCCGGGTCCCGGAAGTCGAGGAACGTCCGCAACGCCGCTTTCCTTGCCCTGACCTCGCCGGGACGACCGGGTACCCGTCGCCGGGGTAGTCCCAGCTCCTGCGCCGTCCCCGAGGGATAGACTTCGATCAGGGTTACATCCGACTCCGGGACGGGATCCTGCGGATGGATTGAAACCTCTCCCAGCTCCCTCAGATACTGCAGCCATCGGAGTCCTTCGACCGTCTGCTTGTACAGGCGAAGATCGAGGGGCGGAAGGGCGCCGGGCACATCGCCGGCGCGCAGGGACCGCGCGGCGTCCCCCGCCGCGGATCGGACCTCGTCGGGTGGACGATCGGCTACCCAATCCACCACCTCCGCCCATCGCGTACCCATCGAGGCGCCGGCGCAGATTGCCGCAGGAAGCCCGAAAGGGTAGTCCACGCCCCACAGAATGCTCCCGCGCTCTGGGACGAGCGAGCGCCAGCCCTCCACGACGAAGGCGGCCAGATCCTGCCGGAACGCGTGCGGTCGAAGCGATATAATCCGCAGGCGACCCTCGACCTCTTTTCCGACCGCGCTCCACAGGTTTGCCAACGGCTCGCGCGCGCCCGAGAAGTCGATGCCGCCGTAGTATCGCCCCGTCATCGACGTCACGACTCCCGCGGGAAGCGAGGTGCGATGTGGGCTACGGGGCCGGCGAGAGCGATCAGCCGGACCGGCTGCACCATGGCCGCCGACTCACCGGAACCCGCCCCCGTCTCCTCACGAAATCGCTGGAAAGCGAGGAACAGCATCACAAGCAGGAGGATGACGAACAGCGCGACAGAACCAATCAGACATCCCTGGAGGGCGCAGGAGCTCCCCACGCGGGTCGGAGACTCTTCCAACTACGGCTCCGTGTGGCGGTACCAATCGACGACCTCCGGGCGGCGAAGGAGCTGCCCCAGCCCCGGCTGCTGCATCAGCTGCTCGATCTCCGAAGGTTCACGCGGAACTCCGGCCGATACCCGCTCGAAGCCCGCCGAGGTGATGATGTAGACATCCTCGATGCGGACCCCGATCCCCGCGTACCGCTGAACGGCCGGCCGCAGGCGTTCGATCATGGCGCGGTTCTCCGGCGTATCGGGCAGATAGTCGAGAACGTCGGAGCGAACGTAGATGCCGGGCTCGAGTGTGAAGGCGGCGCCAGCCTCGAACGGGCCGAAGTAGGAAACGTCCGGGTCGTGGACGTCGAGCCCGACGCCGTGCCCCAAGGCGTGCATGTAGTAGAGTCGAAGCTGCGAGCAGCGATTGTTCGTCTGTGGCTGGTCGCAGTAGTAGGTGGCGTTCGGGGCGTCGATCAGGCCAAGCTCCGCCAGCCCGGTCGCGATCACGAGGTTCGCCGCGGCGTTCGGATCATTCCAGGTCACTCCGGGCCTCAGTCGCTGTTCAGCCGCCTTCTGCGCCTCGAGCACGATGCGGTAGATGGCCAGCTGATCGGGGTCGAAAGAGCCGTCGACCGGGATCGTCCGGGTCACGTCCGCCGCATAGCCCCGATACGAAGCCCCGACGTCCATCAGCAGGAGCTCGTTATCCTGCATGAACCGGTCGGCATCGCGATAGTGCAGGGTGGTGCTGTTCGGGCCCGATCCGACGATGCTGCCGAACGCAGGCCGCTCCGCGCCGTAACGCCGGAAGAAGTACTCGATCAGTCCGTGGATCTCGAACTCGTTCATTCCGGGCTCGAGCGACTTCATCGCCTCGCGGAGCGCGAGCGTCGTGATGTGCACCGCACGCCGGATGTAATCGAGCTCGGTTTCCGACTTGCGCGCCCTGAGCTCTTCCAGTTCGGCCGCCAGGGACGCCACCTCGGTATTGGGGTGCGACCGGAGCAATGCCTGGATGATCTGTTGCTCGCGCGTGAGGATCGCGTCGCCGCTGGAGGGTCCTGGCGTTACCACGTACAACCTTCGGTGGCGCGTCAGCAGAGAGTCGAGAACCGACATCAATTCGTCTGACGTCCTGCTGTTCATGCCGGTCAGCGCGGATGCACCATCTGCTCCGAGCCGCTCTCCCTCCCAGACTTCCTGCGCCGGGTCTCTCGCCTGGACGAACAGCAGCTCACCTACCCGCCCGCCTTCCTTCACCAGCACAAGCGCGGCTTCCGGTTCCAGCACGCCGGTCAGGTATCGAAAATTCGAGTTCTGCCCGTAGGGGAGGAAGTCGAGTTCGGGTTCGGCCGAGCCGAAGGCCACAAAAACGCCGTCCTCCATGCCCCGCGCCAGGGCCGCTCGACGCGCTGCATACTCCGATTGCTGGATGGGGCGTGGCGCAGCCAGCTGCGGCAGCGAATAGTCGTCGTCGGCCGGCAGCGAGGCGACTGCCTGCCCCTGGACGTTCGGTGCGCAGGCGGCGATCAGCAGTACCCCCCCGACCGCAAGCAGGAATGAGGATTTCACAGGGCGACTCGGGCGTTCAGGGGTTAGGCGATCGGACGATCTCGTCCAGCTCCCGCTGCAACTCCGCGGCTGTCGTAACCGGGCGCTTGCAGGTGTACGCTTGACATACATACGCTGCGGCCCGGCCGTCCACCAGTGAGCGATCGGCCAGAAGCGGGATCAGTCCCTCCAGTTCCGCCGAACTCGCGTAGTCTATCGGTTTGAATGCTACGGCCGTGTGTGGAAGGAAGCGGCGGCGAACCGCCTCCAGCAGCTGCGCAGTTTCCGGGTCGCCCCGGTTGCCCACGATGGCGACTTCTGTGGGTACCGAGAAGTATGCGGCCGCGGCGCAGAGAAGGTGTCCGAATGCCTGCGGCACGCGGGACGCCATGTCCGTCATGCGCAGCACCACGCTCCCGCCGATGCGCTCGTACTTGGGCTGGCCGGTGAGCCGCGCGAGGCGAATGAGTGCGTGCGCCGCCGCCGACGTCCCGGACGGAGTGGCGTTGTCGTACATGTCCCGAGGCCGGACGATCAGACCTTCACTATCGGCCGCCGCATCGAAGAACATCTCGTCCCCCGGCGACCAGAACAGGTCGATCATCCGGTCGGCTGTCCAGCGTGCCTCCTCCACCCATCGCAGGTCGTAAGTGGCGAAGTAGAGCTCCAACAGTGCGTCGGTTAGGGCGGCGTAGTCTTCGAGGAACCCGTCTATCTTGGCGATCCCGTCCCGCCAGGTGCGGAGCAGCCGATCGCCCGCGCGCAGCTCCCGCAGCAGGAACTCGGCGTTTCGTTCGGCCGCCGCGACGTAGGCATCGTTGCCGAGCGCACGACCAGCCTCCGCGAACGCGTGCATCATCATCGCGTTCCACGAAGTGATCGCCTTCTCGTCCCGGGCCGGCGGGACGCGTTCCGACCGCCGCTCGAACAGGGCTGCTCGGCCACGGGCGATCACCTCGGCAAGCTGCGCGGCCGTGACGCCCTGCTCCGCGGCGACGGTCTCGAGGGGCGTGGGAGTGTTCAGGATGGAATGGCCTTCCCAGTTCCCCTCCGGAGTCACATCGAAGTAGCTCCGAAAGAGCGCTCCATCCTCGTCTCCGAGCACCTCATCGATCTCGTCTGCGGTCCAGACGTAGAACTTGCCCTCCTCCCCTTCGCTGTCCGCATCCTGGCTGGAATAGAAGGCGCCCTCGGGACTGACCATCTCACGCGTCACGTACCCGAGCGTGCCTTCGGCTACCTCCCGGTAGAGTTCACGTCCAGTCGACTGGTAGGCGCGCACGTAGACTCGGCTCAGAAGAGCATTGTCGTACAGCATCTTCTCGAAGTGGGGGACGAGCCACCTGGCATCGACTGCGTACCGGTGGAACCCGCCTCCCACATGGTCGTATATCCCTCCACTCGCCATCGCCCCGAGGGTCCTGTCCACAACGCTCACGGCTTCGGACGATCCCGTCTGGAAGGCGTAGCGAAGGAGGAAATCGAGGAGCATCGGCTGAGGGAACTTCGGGGCCCCGCCGAAGCCGCCGAACCGCTGATCGAATCGGGCGACGATCCCGTGATAGGCGCGCTGCAGCACCGTAGCGTCGAGTTGCTCGGGATCGGGGTTTACCATCATCCCCCTGAGCAGAATGCCGCGCAGTTCAGCGGACGACCGGTCGACCTCGTCGCGCCGTGTTCGGTAGGCCTCGGCGATGGCCAGGAGAAGCTGCTTGAATCCCGGAAGTCCATGTCGTGGCTCCGGCGGGAAGTAGGTTCCGCCGTAGAACGGCGCTCCTTCCGGGGTGAGGAACACTGTCATGGGCCAGCCGCCCTGCCCGGTCATCTGCTGGACCGCCTGCATGTAGAGCGAATCCACGTCCGGCCGTTCCTCACGGTCGACCTTGATGTTCACGAAGTGCTCGTTCATGAGCGCGGCCGTTTCCGGGTCGGAGAACGATTCGTGCTCCATCACGTGGCACCAGTGACAGGCGGAGTATCCAACGGAGAGCAGGATCGGTCGGTCCTCTGCTCGCGCCCGGGCGAATGCCTCCTCACCCCACGGAAACCAGTCCACGGGGTTATCTTTGTGCTGGAGGAGGTAGGGGCTCGTTTCACCAGCGAGCCGGTTGGCCATTTCAGTCCTTTGCTGGGGAAGCTCTTGAGGGGCGGCAAGGGACATACCGTCTCGATGGCTGCCCTCGATCGGTTCTCGGAAGCGTAGGGCCATCGTCGGCACCCTGGCAATGCCTCCCAGGACACCGGCGAGGAAACGGACACAACCCAATCAGCGGAAAGAGCAACGGGTGCAAAAGGGAGTCATGACGGACCTGTTCGAGCGACACTTCGGTGTTCCGCCGGTCAGCGTCCTGCCCCTCGAAGGAGACGGCTCCAGCCGGCAGATGTTCCGACTCGTCGGTCCAGGGTACGAAACGGCCATCGGTGTCATCGGTCCCGACCGTGAAGAGAACCGGGCGTTCATCTCCCTTTCCCGATCGTTTCGTGAGGCCGGCCTGCCCGTCCCGATGGTATATGCCATCGACGAGCAACGGGGTGTCTATCTCGAGGAAGACCTGGGGGACACCACCCTGTTCGACGCCCTGACCTCGGCCCGCAAGCTCGAGGGCGGCGAATTCCCGCGATCGATGCTTCCGCTGTACCGGCGCGTGGTCGAGGAACTCCCGCGCTTCCAGGTGCTCGGTGGCAGGGTCATCGATTACTCGGTCGCCTACCCGCGTGCGGCCTTCGACCGGCAATCGATCCTCTGGGACCTGAACTACTTCAAGTACCATTTCCTGAAGCTGGCGCAGATCCCGTTCAACGAGGCGCTGCTGGAGAAGGACTTCAAGAAGTTCACGGCGTTCCTGACCCGCGCCGACCGCGACTACTTCCTGTACCGGGACTTCCAGTCGCGGAACATCATGCTGCGGGAGGGCGAGCCCTGGTTCATCGACTACCAGGGCGGCAGGCGAGGGGCCCTGCAGTACGACATCGCGTCGCTGCTGTACGATGCGAAGGCGGCGCTCCCGGAATCGGTGCGGGAGACGCTGCTCGAGCATTACCTCCAGTCGCTGGCGGAGTACGTTCCGGTCGATGTCGAGCGGTTCAGGCACTATTACCGCGGATACGTCCTCGTCAGGATCATGCAGGCGATGGGCGCGTACGGGTATCGCGGGTTCTTCGAGCGTAAGATCAGGTTCCTGCAGAGCGTCCCTCCGGCGATCGACAACGTCGAAGGGCTGTTGCAGTCCGGGGGGCTGCCCATCGAGCTCCCGGAGCTGCAGCGGGTTCTCGAGCGGATCTGCGGGTCGGCCACTCTACGAGAAAAGCCGGGCCGTCCTCAGCCGGGCCTCACCGTGCACGTGGGAAGCTTCAGCTTCAAGCATGGGTACCCGGAAGACATCGGCGGACACGGCGGAGGTTTCGTCTTCGACATGCGAGCGCTCCACAACCCCGGCCGGTACGCGGAGTTCACTGACCTGTGCGGCCTCGACGAGCCGGTCGTCGAGTTCCTGGAGGGGGTTTCGGAGGTCGAGAGATACTGGGAGCACGTTCGCTCCCTGATCGACATGCAGGTCGAGACGTACCTCACCCGCGGCTTCACGAGCCTCAGCGTTCAGTTTGGATGCACCGGTGGCCAGCACCGGTCGGTCTACTTCGCTGAACGACTCGGCCGCCATCTGCGTGAGCGGTTCCCCGGGATCAACGTGGTCGTGAGCCACAGGGAGAAAGCTCGTTGGAACGCCGCCGCCCCGGCCGGGTGAGCCGTGGACGCCATGATCTTCGCCGCCGGGCTCGGAACGCGCCTCGGCGAGCTGACTCGTGATCTGCCGAAGGCGCTGGTTTCCGTCGGAGGTGTGCCCCTGCTCGAACGGGTGGCCCGCCGGCTCGTCGACGCGGGCGCCGACCGGTTGATCATCAACGTTCACCATCACCTGCAGCGAGTCATCGACTTCGTCACCTCGCGCGGGGGGTTCGGCGTGCAGGTCGAGTTCTCGGTCGAGGAAGAGCAGCCTCTGGAAACCGGCGGCGGCCTCCTCCACGCCGCTCACCTTTTCCGGACCGACGCGCCGTTCTTCATCCACAACGTCGACATCCTGACGGACACTCCACTCCGGGCGATGTACCAGCATCATCTGCGGAGTTCGGCGATCGTGACCCTGGGGGTGATGAACCGTCCGAGTTCACGTCGGCTGATGTTCGATGAGCGGGGCCTGTACGGGAGGGTCGATGAAAGGCGGGGGATCGTAGTCGAAGCGCGGCCGCCTCGCGGGGAAGTCCGGCAGTACGCGTTCAGCGGGATCCACGTGGCGTCTCCGGAGCTGCTTGGCCTCATCTCCGAGGATGGGGTGTTCTCGATCCTCGACCCCTATCTCCGGCTAGCGGGGGAGGGCTATGCGATCAAGCCCTACACCGTCGACGGGTACAGGTGGTTCGACGTCGGGAAGCCGGAGGAGCTTAGGCTCGCGGAGGAATCTTGGAAGGACCGAGGGGAGGGTTGATCAGCTCCTCCCTCCCCCGACCTCGCCCGGAAACGGGGGAGGGGCGATCTGTATCCCCCGCGACCCCACTTTCCCGATACCCACCTCTTCCTCGTCCTCCCGGATCTCCCGCCGACTCCACCGGAAGTACGTGAACGTGATCCCGAGCCACATCACCAGCGCGCCGGGAACCCACATGATCAGAGCTCCCAGTCGTTGATCCTCCAGCTCCGACAGCGGGAAGATTCTCGGCGCCAGTGCGTACCACCGGTAGAAGTGCTCGTCCGCGAAGGCGATGATGACTGCCACCGCCATCATCGGGACGCCGAGGATGAACAGGTAGAGCATCTGGACCGGACCGGGGATCCGGGGCAGCTCCGGCAGCGGGCTCATCACCGGCCACCACAGGATCGTTCCCACGACCATGATCATCACGTGCATCGTCTTGTGCACGAAGTGATCGCGCATCATCAGGTCGTACGGGTCGGGGAAGTGCCAGATCCCGAAGATGATGTTGACCAGAAGGAACGCGGCCACCGGACGGGTCAGCACCCGTGCGATCGGCGTCATCCCCGGCACGCGCAATACGGGGCGGATCATCCACCCCGGCGTCCCCAGCAGCAACAGCGGCGGCACCACCAGCATGATGAGCAGGTGCTGCACCATGTGGGCGCTGAACAGGAAATAGTCGGAAAGCTCGTGGAGCGGGCCCTGAAGAGAGAGAAGCATGACCAGCATCCCGCCCCAGAACGCTGCCAGCTGCGAGATCGGGACGCGCTCAGCCCCCGGGAAATGCTTTCGGAGCGGTCCCGCGATGAGCAGGTAGGCCCCGCCCAGGAGCAACCAACCGATCAGGAAGTCGGGATAGAGAACCCATTCCGACCAGGAGAAGGACTGCCGGTGGAGGATGACTGCGGAAAACAACTCAGACTCGCCCCTCGAATGATGCCGCGACCATCCCTCGGTCGCGAGGTAGTCGAGGGGCCGACCGCGCCGGCCGACCCCTCGTGATCATCCTCTCTACCGCGGCATCGGGTGAAGCACGTGGTAGAGGATGATCAGCGATACGATCACCAGCGTCGCGAGGGCCATCGGGAAGAGGAACACCCCCGTGAACATCCGGCTGTCGTACTTCAGGTGCATGTAGAACATCACCACGAGGATGAACTTCGCGGCCGACAGCGCCAGAATCACAGGCGTCGCGGCCGCCCCGATCTGCTCCTCGAAGAAGTAGCAGCCGATCTCCAGGGCCGTCAGGATGAACAGGTATAGCCCGATCAGCCAATAGGTCCTGGTCCCGTGAACGGGATGGGCGTCGAGGTCGTGCAGGACTTCACGCGTTTCGCTGCTCATGCTCGTTACGGAATCAGGTACACGAGGGGGAAGATGACGATCCAGACGACGTCGACGAAGTGCCAGTAGAGGCCGCCGATCTCCACGTTCAGCGATTTCTCGGGACCGATCCGGCCCGTCCACACGAGGACCGCGAGCGTCACCATGTACAGAACGCCCACGAACACGTGCGCTCCGTGGAACCCGGTGAGCATGTAGAACGTCGTCCCGAACAGGTTCGAGTTCAACGTCAAGCCATGGTTCCAGAAGTGGGTGAACTCGTAGACCTGGAACCCGAGGAAGATCGAGCCGAAGAGGGCCGTCATTCCGAGCCAGAAGGCTCCCCTCACGCGATCGTTCCGCTGGACCCCGGCGAGACCCAGCACCATGAAGAGACTGCTGAAAAGCAGAACCGCCGTGCTGATGGACGTAAGCGGAATGTCGAGGATTCCTTCCACGACGGTCCCGTCGGCCAGAACGGTGTCATGCGGATAGGGGCCGGTGAGGCTGTCGCCTTTGTACGCCATGTACGAGCCGATGAGCGACCCGAACAGGAGGCACTCGGATCCGATGAAGCACCAGAAGGCGAGCTTCCGGCTATCGAGTCCAGTCGAGGTATCCACGTGCGCCGGGCTTGCGGCGTGTATTGCCGTCGAATGCATGTTGAATCGGGAATTCTGCTGTCAGCTGTTCCGTCCGGTCAGTGCCCGGAGTGCCCGGGTTCGAAGGCGAAGCCATACGCCAGCAAGAGCACCGCGACCCCCGCCACTACGGATACTCCCCAATGGATCAGGAACCCACCGAAGAAGAACGACATCGCGAGCGCCAGGAGAATCGGGTACGCGGATGGCGGCGGCAGATGGATGCCGAGGTCGTGCGCCGACATCTTGCTCTCCGAGTCCGGCCAGTCCACCTCTGTACTCGTTTCCTTGCCCACCACGGCGACCTCGCTGGTTTCCTCTTCGTGACGGCCGTGCGGAATCCCCTGTTCGAGCACGGGATCGCTCTCCCACAGCGGCATCCGGCTCCGCACGACTGGAATCTCCTTGAAGTTGTACTCAGGCGGCGGTGACGGAATCGCCCACTCGAGCGTCGCGGCACCCCACGGATTCGCGCCCGCCGGTCGCCCCCGCCGGGCCGACACGATCAGGTTGATGGCGAAGATCAGCGTCCCGACGGCGATCATGTACGAGCCGAGGGTCGACACGAGGTTCATCTCGTCGAAGCCGAGTCCGTCCGCGTACGTGAACGTACGACGCGGCATCCCGTGGAGACCCAGGAAGTGCATCGGGAAGAAGGTCAGGTTCATCCCGATGAAGGTCAACCAGAAGTGCGCCTGGCCCCATCCCTCGTGGAGCAGCCGGCCGAACATCTTCGGGAACCAGTAGTAGATGCCGGCCCACAGGCCCATCACGGTCCCGCCGAAGAACACGTAGTGAATGTGGGCGACCACGAAATACGTGTCGGTCTGCTGCAGGTCCGCCGGCGCCACCGAGTGCATGATCCCGGAGATCCCCCCGACCGTGAACGTGATCAGGAAGAACGTTGCGAACAGCATCGCGGTGGTGAACCGGATCGACCCACCCCAGAGGGTGCCCAGCCAGTTGAAGATCTTGATACCGGTCGGAATCGCGATCAGCATTGTGCTGATCGAGAAGAAGGAGTCCGCGATCGGCCCAAGGCCCACACCGAACATGTGGTGGCTCCACACGCCCCATCCCAGCCATCCGATCAGGATCGCCGAGAAGACCATCACGTTGTAGCCGAAGAGCGGCTTCCGTGAGAAGGTCGGTATGATCTCGGAGATCATCCCGAAGATGGGGAGGATGAGGATGTAGACCTCAGGGTGCCCGAAGAACCAGAAGAGGTGCTGCCAGAGGACCGGATCGCCCCCGGAGCCGGTATCGTACACGACCCCGCCGAAGAACCGGTCGAACATCAACTGCGTCAGGGCGATGGTGATGACGGCCATCGCGGTGGCCAGAAGCACCGCCGTGATCAGCGTCATCCACGTGAAGATCGGCATCCTCATCAGCCGCATCCCGGGAGCCCGCAGGTTCAGGATGGTGATGATGAAGTTGATCGCCGAAATGATCGAAGAGATGCCGAGGATCTGCAGGCCCAGGACGTAGAAGTCGATCTGCAGGCCGGGCGAGAATTCCGGACGGGTGAGGTTCGCGTAGGCGAACCACCCGGCGTTGGGCAGCTGACCGACGAAGAAGCCCAGGTTGATCCAGATTCCGCCGAAGACATAGATCCAGTACGAAAGGGCGTTCAGCCGCGGGAAGGCGACGTCTCGCGCACCGATCTGGAGCGGAACCATGAAGTTGAAGAACGCAGCCGTGAGCGGCATGAGCGCCAGGAACACCATGGTCACGGCGTGCATGGTGAACATCTGGTTGTAGAACTCAGCCGAAATGAAGTCGTTGTTCGGAACGATCAGCTGAGTCCTCACCAGGAGCGCTTCGATACCGCCGACGAGGAAGAAGAAGAAGGAGGTCCAGAAGTACAGAATGCCGATCCGCTTGTGATCGACAGTCATGATCCAGCTTCGGATCCCGCCTTCCGGCTTCGACGTGGCTGGCGCTGGTACGGCGAGTGTCTCGGTCGCTGCCATGATTCCTTAGCGGTCCAAGTGCGCGAATGCTTGGTACGACACCGTCAGGCGCCGGAACACCGTCCCGGCGCCCCCGCGGCTAATACAGAGTCTGCAGATAGGCGACGATGTAACGGATCTCCTGCTCGCTCAGGCCCATCGTCGGCATGAGAGCACCGGGCTTCACGCCCGGAGCGTTGTCGATCCACCGGGCCAGGTTCTCCGCGTTGTTCTCGAGGATCCCCGCCGCGATCGTGCTGCGTCCGGCGATGTGCGTCAGATCCGGCGCCAAGCGGCCGAACTGGGCGGTCGTCCCACGGATCGTATGGCACCCGGCGCACATTCCGCCCGTCACCAGCTGCTGTCCGATGGCGATCGCCGAATCCGCTTCGGCGGGCTGCACGGCCGGCTCCGCCTGGTGCGCGAGCCATCGCTCGAAATCCTCCGGCTCGTGGGCGATCAGGCGCATCTTCATCAGCGCGTGCGACTCGCCACAGAACTCGGCGCACTGGCCCAGATATACGCCCGCCTCCAGGGGCGTGAAGACGATGTCCGTCGTGCGGCCCGGGATCACGTCCCGCTTACCACCCATCTGCGGGATCCAGAACGAGTGGATGACGTCGTTCGAGGTCAGACGGAGGTGAACCGGCCGACCGACCGGCACGTGCACCTCGTTCGCCGTTCGGACGGTGTCGCCGTTCGCCGTCGGATACCGGAACTCCCACCACCACTGCCAGCCACGCACGTCGATCGTCACCGCGTCGGCCGGCGGCTCACGGTAGGTGAAGAAGATGGTGCGGACGGTCGGCACGGCGATCACGGAAATGAGCACCGCGGGGATGAGGGTCCACGCGATCTCGAGCGTCGTGTTGCCGTGTACCTGCTTCGGCTGGGGCGACTCCGGGCGGTACCGGAAGCGGAACAGGATGAACGCCAGGATCGCGAAGGTGGTCAGCGCCACGCCGATGCCCAGGTAGAGCGTCAGGTTCCAGAGCTGATCGAGTTCCTGCGCGAGGTCGGACTTCGGATCCAGCGATGTCTGCGGAAAGCGGCTCGCGTCGCCGCAGGCGCCAGCGACGAGTAGCAGCGCCCCGACCGTTGATACGCGTAGCGCCTGAGCCTTCGAGCGCGACGGGTGGTGGCGGATCGGCGCGGAGCTTTGTCGGGCTGACTCCACTGGTGACGTCATGAAGGTTCTGCCCCGGGGTCCAGTGCTGAAAGTACGATGGCGCCCGTGAACGGCGCTCCCGTCCAAACAAACGGCGAGAAAACGCGGAGTATATTGCGCGGACACGGGATGCGCCAGCCCCGAAACCCGGCTTCCCGAGGCGCCGACGGGCTAAACGTCTTACAACGTAGGAAGGTCCCCGCCGGGTGTCTGTAGGGTAGTCCCGCAAGGGTAGTCGGGAAAACCCTTACAAGGACCCGCTGGCAGGGGCGCGGCAGACGAAAGCGAGTTCCGCTATCTTTGTTGGATGAGCACGCGTCACCATCCAAACGGCATTCGCGCGGGCGAATCGCCTTCCTGGGGCGATCGCCTGAAGGCGATGCGCAACCTCCCGCCGTTCCTCCGGGAGGTCTGGAGCACCAATCCCAGGTACGCCATCGGGATAACCCTGCTCCGGTTGACGCGGGGGTTCATCCCCGTCGCGACCCTGTGGGTGGGCAAGCTCATCGTCGACACGATTGTGGAGGCCGTTCAGTCCGGGGTCCCGGACTGGTCGCGCCTCGCTACGCTGGTTCTGCTCGAGTTCGGGGTCGTCGCGGTCGGTGAGGTTGCGGCCCGCAGCGGATCACTGCTGGAATCGCTCCTCGGGGATCTCTTCTCGAACCGGATGAGCGTCCGGTTGATGGAGCATGCCGGCATGCTCGATCTCCAGCACTTCGAAGATCCCGCCTTCTATGATCGCCTCGAGAGGGCCCGTCGCCAGACCGTCGGGCGGATCGCGCTTCTCTCGCAGACCCTCGGGATGGCGCAGGACATCCTCACGTTGCTCACCCTGGCGGGTACCCTGCTGGCGTTCAGCCCGTTGCTGTTCCTGCTGCTGATCCTTTCCGTCGTGCCGGCCTTCCTGGGAGAGACCCACTTCGCCGCCCTCGGCTATTCGTTGCTCTATCGATGGACACCGGAGCGACGAAAGCTCGACTACTACCGGTGGGTTGCCGCCTCGAACACGACGGCCAAGGAGATCAAGCTGTTCGGCCTGTCCCCGAAGCTGATCGCCGACTACTCGCGTCTCGCGGACTCGTTCTATCGAGCGAACCGCGCTCTCGCGGTGCGGCGCAACCTCGTCGGTACGGGACTCACGCTCGTCTCGAGCGCTGGGTACTACGTCGCCTACGGGACCATCATCTACCGGACGGTGACGGGCATTCTCACCATAGGCGACCTGACGCTGCTCGCCGGATCGTTCTCTCGCTCCCGGGATCTCATCCAGCGGATGCTCCTGGCGACCTCGGACCTTTACGAGCAGGCCCTCCACCTCGAGGACCTGTTCCTCTTCTTCGCGATGCGCCCGCGGATCCGCTCTCCGGAGCACCCCGTCGCAGTCCCGACGCCTATCCGGCAAGGTTTTGAGTTCCGCGATGTCTGGTTCCGCTACCCGACCGAGTCGGTGGAGGATTTCGTGCAGGCGATGCGGAACGCAGACGAGGCGCCCGCTCCTTCGGAGTCAGCGGAGCGCCGCGGAGACTGGGTCCTGCGGGGGATCAGCTTCACAATCCGACCCGGCGAGAGATTGGCGCTGGTGGGTGAGAACGGCGCGGGAAAGACCACGCTCATCAAGCTCCTCCTGCGGCTCTACGAGCCGACTCGCGGCGAGATCCTCCTGGACGGGATACCGCTGAGTGCCTACGACCTGGGGGAATACCATCGGGCGGTGAGCGTCATCTTCCAGGATTTCGTCAGGTTCGACATGCTGGCGGAGGAGAATATCGCTATGGACCGCCCGAGCTCTGGAGGAGCGGATCCCTCGCCCGACCTTCTCCGTGCCGCCGAACGCTCCCTCGCCGCGGGGGTGGTGGAATCCCTTCCCCAGAGGTACGCGACCATGCTCGGCCGGCGCTTCGAGGGAGGCGTCGAACTGTCCGGTGGTCAGTGGCAGAAGGTCGCGCTCGCCCGCTCCTATCTGCGAGACGCGCAGGTGCTGATCCTCGACGAGCCGACCGCGGCTCTGGACGCCCGGGCCGAGTACGAGGTCTTCCAGCGTTTCTCGGACCTTACCCGGGGACGGATCGCGATTCTCATCTCTCACCGATTTTCCACCGTGAGGATGGCCGATCGCATTCTGGTCCTCGAGAACGGCGAAGTGCTCGAGGAGGGTAGCCATCACGAGCTGGTCGAGCTGGGTGGCAGATACGCGGAGCTGTTCAGCCTGCAGGCGGCAGGATATCGATGAGTACGACGCTGGGCGAACTCCCCCCTCAGATCGAAGTGCCTCCGCCAGGGCCGGCCTCGCTGTGGCTCGCTGGCGAGCTGCGCCGGTTCGAGTCACCGAACGTGACCTACCTCGGACCCGACTTCCCGATCTTCTGGGCGGAGGCGAGGGGGGCCAACGTCCGTGACGTGGATGGCAACGTCTACGTGGATCTGACGAGCGCCTTCGCCGTAGCCGCGGCCGGTCACTCGCACCCGGCGATCGTCGCGGCGATACGCGAGCAGGCGGGCCGGTTGATGCACGGGATGGGCGACGTTCATCCGCCGGCGATCAAGGTCGAGTTGTTGCGGCGGCTCGCGGCTGCGGCGCCCGGCGACCTGACGCACACGATCCTGGCGAACTCCGGGGCGGAGGCGGTGGAGGCGGCCCTCAAGACGGTCGCACTGGCGACCGGCAAACCGGGGATCCTGGCGTTCCAGGGGGGCTATCACGGGCTCACGCTGGGCGCGCTCGCCGTATCGGGTCGAGCGGACTTCCGCGATCCCTTCGCTGGTCAGGTGCCGGACAACGCGGTCTTCGCGCACTACCCCAACCCGTACCGGAACCCGTTTCCGGACAGCACCGATCCTGCCGCGGGGGCGCTGGCCGAAGTCGAGCGCCTCCTCGACGCGGCGGAGGGAGGTCCGCTGAAGATCGGCGGTATTCTCGTCGAGCCGGTGCAGGGGCGCGGAGGGGTCATCGTGCCTCCCGACTCGTGGCTTCCCGGGCTCAGGCGGATCTGCGATGAGCGCGGCATCCTGCTGATCCTGGACGAGATTTACACGGGCTTCGGAAGGACCGGGCGGCTCTTCGCGTGTGAGCACTGGGAGGTCGTTCCCGACCTTCTCGTCGTTGGCAAGGCGTTGACGGGCGGGATGCCGTTCGCGGCATGCATCGGGACCGAGGAGGTCATGCGCGCATGGCCCGACTCTACCGGCGAAGCGCTGCACACGTCCACCTTCCTCGGTCATCCTCTGGGCTGCGCAGCGGCACTGGCCTCACTGCGGGTCATCGAGGCCGAGGGACTCGTTCGCCGATCGGAGGCGGTCGGCGCTGAGCTGCTCGATCGACTGCGAAAGGATTTCGTGGATCATCCCAGGGTTGGAGATGTGAGAGGCCTGGGGATGATGATCGGCATGGAGTTCGTCCGCGACCGGAGGAGTCGCGAGCCGGATCCGGGCGCGGTCTTCGAGGTGGTGGTGCAGATGCTGCGGCGGGGCTACCTGCTGCTGGGGGGTGGAGTGTACGGAAACGTGCTGAGTTTCTCGCCTCCGCTTACCATCAACGAAGCGCTCTTGGAAGGTGCCGTCGAGGCCCTTCGAGAGGTGA
Organism: uncultured Gemmatimonas sp.; assembly: GCA_964544905.1. GTDB lineage: Bacteria > Gemmatimonadota > Gemmatimonadetes > Longimicrobiales > Longimicrobiaceae > WHSP01. Next base: position 3,380 of record CAZJEH010000034.1, on the reverse strand, counting down.
TGCGGGAGATCTGAGCGCACCCAACCGAGCGAGAACGGCTGGGGTCCAACGGAGTGCGCGCCATCCGCCTGGGGTCTCCAACGAAGAAGGGCGACCGTTTGGCCGCCCTTTTTCCCATCCCTCCAGCCCCCTCGGCCTCTACGCGCCGGCCCGCATCGCCTCTTCGAGCTTCGCCTCCAACTCCTTGAAGCGTGCGATGAGTGTCGGCGCGTTCGGATCCACCTCGCTCATCTTCTGTTCGAGACGGGTCTGGAAGGCGCCGATTGCCGATGCGATGTCCGCCTTCGCCACGACGACCTGCTGTACCGCGAAGAAGTGTTCTTCGATGGACTGCGCCTCGGCGAGCAACTCCGCAATCCGCTGGGTGTTGCCGGTCTGCTGCGCGGTCTGAAGCTCGCCTTCCAGGGACTCGGCCCGGGTGAGATGCTCGGCGAGGGTAGGATCCTCGGCCTCCATGGCCGTCCGAATCTGGGCGCCAAGAGCGAGCTGGGCCGCGTTGAGATCCGGGTCTTCCAGCGCCCTCTGCTGGATCCCCTGCAGCTGACGATGGATACCCTCATACTCGGTGATCCATGCCTCGACGTCCTGCTGCGTCGGGGGCGCGGACTGCCCGGCCTGTTGAGCCAGGCCGACTGAAGGTGCCGCGAGGATCGCCCCGAGGACCAGTGATCGCAGTATAGACTTCATGACCTCACTCCTGAAGAGATGGGCTTCGCCCGGTCCTCGATTGCTCGCGTAACCTGCCGCAGGTCCGTTCAATGACAATAGGATACGGAAAAATCGGCAGCTTGTTCCCTGGCTATGGCGCCGGGATGTCGATCGGAACATCCAGCGGGGGTATCTCCGGGAACTCCGCGTTGGTGTCCGCTTCGTCCGGCACGGGCTCCTCGGCGCCGGGGCCGGATGGGTCACCTTCCGGGAATCCGCGATTCGAAAGCGGGAGCGACTGATCGCCTTCCTCCGGACCATCCAGGGGGACCGTATTTCGCACCGTATCGACAGGTGCTTCGCGCAACGACGAGTCCGCCGGGTCCGATCCGTCGACGGAATCCAGACCCCGGGCCGCGCGCATTTCGTTCACCGCGCGCTCCCGCGCATCCCTGGCCCTCCGCCGCAGCTCGTCCAGCTCGGGCCAGTCGGACGTAGCGCTGCCGATCGAGTCGCCGTACACCGAGTCGTAGACCCCGAATTCGTCCCACGAGTCGTAGATCGTATCCTGGAAAGCGTACGGCAGGTCGTATCGGTCCGGGCAGCTCGCAGCCGGTGGCGTATATCGGATGAAATATTCCGTGTAGACGGGGCCGTGAACCGGGCAATCGGGGTTGAATCGCGCCCCGGTCAAGCGGTCGACCTCGGCCGTAACCACACCTGGCGGGACCCTCCAATCCGACGGAGCCGGACGCGATTCATAGATGCGCCGCATCATCCTTCCCCACGTCGGCGCTGCCAGAGTTCCCCCCGAAGCACCCCGGATGATGGGTTTCGGATCGTCGAACCCGATCCAGATCCCGGCAACGAGCTCGGGTGTGTATCCGACGAACCATACGTCGGTCGAGTTGTTCGTCGTCCCGGTCTTACCGGCGGCGGGCGCTCTGAACCCTGCCGCCCGCACCGCTGTACCGGTCCCCCGGTCCACGACATCCTGGAGCATCGTGGTCAGCACATACGCCACCGCCGGGTCGAGGACTTGCCGGGTCCGGGGCCGGGATTCCCACACCACTTGTCCGTTCCGGTCGACCACTCGCCTGATCAGATACGGTTCGACACGCGAGCCGCCGTTGGCGAACGCGGCATACGCGGCGACGAGCTCGATGGGGCGAACCTCCGCGGCGCCGAGCGCGGTCGAGGGGAGGTCGGGTAGTTCGGTGGATATCCCGAGCTCGTGAGCCAGCCGGATGGTCGGCTGTAGCCCGATCTGCTGCGCGATGCGGACCGTTGCCGCGTTGCGGGAGTGGATGAGGGCTTCGCGGAGGGTCACCGTCCCCCCATATGAATCGGCGTAGTTTCGCGGTTCCCACACGCGTCCGCCGGTCAGCGTGACCTGGAGGGGCCTATCCTCGACGGTTTCAGCGGGCGACCGATAGTACTCGAGCGCTGTCGCGTAAATGAAAGGCTTGAACGCGGATCCCGGCTGGCGCAGCGCCTGGGTCGCTCGATCGAACTTCGATTGCGAGTAGTCGCGTCCACCCACAAGGGCCCGCACCTCGCCGGTGTTCGCATCCAGCACGACGACAGCACCCTGGAGGTACTCCGCCGACTGATCCTCTTCCATGGCGGAGTAGGTCGGGTGGCGAAAGGTCCCGTACCGGCCGCTCTCGACGGCACGGAGCTGATTCTCGAGCTCTGCTTCGGCGGCTGCCTGGATGTCGGAATCCAGGGTCGTGTGAATCCGCAGGCCAGCCGTGTAGAAGCGGTTTCCGATGACCTGCTCCAACTCGCGCCGAACCTGCTCGACGAAATATGCCGCCTTGATTCCGGACTCTTCCTCGCCGTCGGCTGAGGCCTCGGCCAGAGGCTCCTCGCGCGCCGCGGAGGCCTCCGCCTCGGTGACGAACCCGGCCTCGACCATCTGCTGGAGGACGAGGTTTCGGCGGCGGATCGCTCCCTCGGCGTCCTGCTTCGGATTGACGCGGGACGGGGCCTGCGGGAGGGCGGCCAGGGTCGCGGCCTCCGCGAGGCTCAGCTCGGCGGCGGACTTCCCGAAATAGGTGCGCGCGGCAGCCTCGACTCCGTAGGCCCCACTCCCGAGGTAGATGTGGTTCAGGTACAGCTCGAGGATCTTTTCCTTCGGGAATGTGCGCTCGATCTGTCGCGCTACACGGGCCTCGAGGACCTTCCGCCGGATGTTCCGCTCCTGATAGGGCAGCCATTCCGGGAACAGGTTCCGGGCCAGCTGCTGCGTGATCGTGCTGCCGCCTTCCTCGACGCCCCCCGACCGGAGGTTCTTCCAAAGCGCGCCTGCTGTCCGCCACAGGTCGATCCCCTGGTGGTCATAGAAGCGCTGATCCTCGATGGCCAGGAAAGCCTGGGGGATGTGCGGCGGAAGGGAGTCGAGCGGGACGATTCGACGATTCACGGTCGCCAGATGGGCGAACGGCTCGTCGTTGATGTCCAGGAGTTCGGATCCTTCGGCCTCGAACCGCGCCAGGTCATCGAGCGGAACACATCCGCCGAGCGCGCAGGGAGCGAACCAGATCCAGGAGAATCCGGCGAAGAGTACGCCGATGAGCGAGAGCCCGACGATACGCGCGAGCCGCTTTGCATCCAAGTGAACCGATCCTTCCTGCGGTCAGGGTTCAGCGACCCGCAGGCCTCTCGGTTCTAGCGACGTCTCGGCTCGTCTAGATAGTCTTCCGGGGCCGGAAGCCGAGGCGGACCTG
>CAZJEH010000033.1:0-23735 GCA_964544905.1 uncultured Gemmatimonas sp. | reverse complement strand
AGGTGGGACATTATCTCCGACCGATGTGAGACATTATCTCCGCCGCTAACACTCGCCCACTCCCCGATGGCCGCATCCCCGTTACAGCCGCCTCACAGATGCGATCGGAGGAACGCGAAGGCGGGGGTGGCCGTGAACCCATTCCCGCTTTCGCGGCTTCGCGTGATCCCTTTCTCGCTAGTGAAGTCACCGCTGCCCCATCCTCTCGACAGCTCCGCGTCTCCGTGTGATTCCCTAACGTTCCTATGTGGAAACTTGAGTCTGCTTGCGCTCAAGTGCTAATCGCAGCACATTGCATGCATGACTAAGTCCATCACAATTCGAGACATACCTACCGAGACACGGGACGAGCTGGCGGCCAGGGCCGCGCGGACGGGTCGGTCCCTGCAGGAGTACTTGCGTCAGCAGCTGATCGACCTGGCGAGTAAGCCTGATCCGGAGGTCCTCCTCGAGCGCATCCGGGCTCGCAAGAGCAGCACCGGGAGTCGACTTGGCAGGAAGCGAATCCTCGAGCATCGATCGGCCGATCGGCGCTGAGTTGATCGTCGTGGACGCGTCGGTGGTCGTCGCGGCGCTGGTGGATAGCGGGCCCGACGGTCGCTGGGCCGAGCGGTTGCTGGCGAGCCACGCCCTTGCGGCGCCTCACCTGATGCCCGTCGAAGTCGCGAACATCCTTAGACGCGCGGCTGCCGCGGGAGAGATTACGCAGGACGTCGCATCCCTGGCGCATGCCGATCTGGAGTTGCTGAGGATCGACCTCTTTCCCTACGCCGCAGTCGCCCAGCGTGTCTGGGAGCTGCGCCACAACATTACCGCATACGACGCCTGGTACGTCGCACTGGCCGAGCGGCTCGAGGTCGGCCTCGCCACGCTGGATGTGAAGCTGGCGCGGGCGAGCGGGACGAAGTGCGATTTCTTGCTGCCTCCGGGATAGGTCGCCGAACCTGTGCCGGTACTGGCAACTACCCGTCATCACCCAAGGCAGCGAAAGGGCTCCATCCTTGGGAGCCCTTTCGGTTTTCGCGTAAGGCTCGGAGTAGAAGCGCGCACCGCGCTTGCCCTGGCACCCTGGCTTCGGCTACTCTGCCCATTCACCCCCTCCAGCCTGACGGAAGAGAATGGGCGAAACCCGCGTCGACCTGGTCCATCTACTGGAGGACCTCCGTGATGCCTACCCCGCGTCGCTGGAGGAGACCATCCTGACCGAGATCATCGCCAACGCGCTCGACTCCGGCGCGCGGCGTCTCGAGCTCATCACCGATCCCGTCTCCTCGTGGCTTGCCGCCATCGATGACGGATCCGGGATGACCAGACGCGACCTGAGCCGCTATCACGACCTGGCCGCGACATCCAAGAGGCGGGGGCGCGGAATCGGGTTCGCCGGAGTCGGCATCAAGCTCGGCCTGCTTGTGTCGAACGAGGTGGTAACGGAAACGTGCCGATCGGGAAAGTCCATCGCGACCACTTGGCGCCTGGCGAACCGCTCGCGCGCGCCATGGAACTGGATCGCCCCACCCGGCACGCTCACGGCGGACGGCACGGCGGTCTCCCTCCGGGTGTCCAACTCCCTGTCGCCCCTCCTCGACCCCGGCTTCCTCGAAGGCGTCGTGCTGCGGAACTTCCAGCCGCTATTCGAGCCGGAGTTCCTTGACATCCTCGCGCCGTTTTATCCAGAGGGTCTGACCATCGTGATCGACGGCCGAGTGATCGTGGGACCGATCCGGAAGAGCGATCGAGTACCGATCAGTATCCGGCTCGGGCGGCAGCGCAAGCCGTCCATCGTCGGTTACCTGGCCAGATACGACGAGCCGCTCCCCGAGTCGGAGCGCGGCATCGGAATCAGCACGCTCGGCAAGGTCATCAAGCGGGGATGGGACTGGCTTGCGATGAGTCCTGCGGACGCAGACCGCATCGAGGGGCTGATCGAGGCGCCGATGCTGGCGGAGGCGCTGACGCTGAACAAGGGTGACTTCCTGCGGACGGGCGAGCGGGGAGCCCGTTTTCTCGCCATCCGAAAGGCCATCCAGGAGACCGTAGCGGCGCGACTCGAGGCTTGGGGCGGGGCACCACCGCCCCGAAAACAGCCGCGGATGGCCACCTTGGAGAAGGACCTGGACCGGGTGCTCGGCGTCCTCGCCGACGACTTCCCGATCCTGAGTGCGCTGGCCGAGCGGACCTCCGGCGGCCAGCGCCGGCTGCCCTTGGGAGACCCCCTCGGCGGACGGGAAGGCCCTTGGGGCAGTAGCCTGCCCCTGCTACTCGAGGGAGGAGAGGGAGACGGAACCGACGTGATCGAACCCGCAATCGCTCAGCCGTCAGAGCCGCACAAGGGGGGCAACGGAACGGGTGCGTCGGGATCGCCCTCCTCGCAGCCCGGCGGCCCGCGCGCTGGCCCCGAGCCCGCTGGGGCGCCGGAGGTCGATCGGTCCGCCTCCCTCGCGGCTCTGCCCGGGCCTCGGCGTCGCCGAAAGGCGGGGCGACTGTCGCTGGCGATCCGCTTCGAGAGCCGCCCGGGTGACGATCAGCTCGGTCGCCTCGTGGAGTCCACCGTCTGGGTGAACGACGCTCATCCGGCCTACCGGCGCGCCGTGGCGTCGCGCTCCGAGGGCTATCACGTCGCGCTGACCGTTGCCTCCGCCCTGGCTCCGCTCGCCGCAGAGCCGACCCGTACTCAGGAATTCGTCAACGCCTTCCTGGCACGTTGGGGTGAGGCCGGCCTCCGCCGCTGATCCCTGGCTACGACGCCGGAATCACGAGAGCCGCAGAGCCGCAGAGACCCGTCGCGTAAGCCAGCATCCGCTTTCCTCGCTATCGGCCAGATTGATGGTATATGGCCGGCGGGCGTACTGATCCGTAACCAAGGTGATCTATCGGCCAGCCATATAACAGGCCGATCCGGTCCCTCCAGTCACGATTGCGCGATGCCCCTAGTTGGCGCCAACGCACATACCCTCTGCGGCTCTGCGGCTCTGCGTGATGCCCCTTAGTCCAGAGGCCCTTACCCACAATCCGCCCGCACCGCCTGGGGCACGTAATAGTACCGATCGACACTCGCCTCCGCCCCCGCCGCCTGGAAGTAGCCGAGCCAGTAGTCCCGCACCTTCTCCCCCATCGCCGTGGACGCGTCCGCGCCGAGCACCCACACGCACACGCCGTCCAGCGCCCCCTCCGGGGCCTCCGGCGCCGCCCGCCACCCGGAGGACTCCATGCAGAGCGCCGGCGAGCGCCGCGTGCAATGCAGCATGTCCGAGAACAGGACCAGCACCCGGTCATCGGCCTGACTGGCGCGGAAATACTCCTCGGCCGTGCGCAGGCTGCTGAGCAGGTCCGTGTAGTCCGTCGGGGGGGAGGTGAGCAGCGGCGCCGTCGCGCGGCGCAGGCTCTCGCGGGCACTCTCCAGCGCGCGGATCTCGGCCGGGGCCGGGTACACGGGGTTCAGCGCGCGGGGCATCTCCCGGTTGATCGAGCCGGTACCGTCGCGGCGGCCCTCGGAATAGGCGACGAAGAAGGTAAACCTGTCCCCAAACCCCAACCCGTCCACGATCTCCGCGACGCTTCGGCGGAACGCCTCCTCCTCGGACGGCGTGATGCTCGTCGAGCGGTCGAGGATCGCCACGTAGTGTGCGGTCCGCGGAGGCGGAGGAGGCGTCGTCGTGGCGCCTGACTCGGTCCCGCAGCCTGCCAGCGCGGACATCAGCAGCACGAGGACGGCGGCCGGAATCCAGGAAATTTCTCGCTCGGTCATATTCCTAAACCGATAGGCTGGGGTTCGTCGATGGGGACCTCTTCGTCGGAGACGAGCTCGGCGCCGCGCGTCACCGCCGCGTCGTGCCGCTCGAGGCTCTCCTGCAGCGCAGCGATCTCCGCGCGGTACGTCTCCACCGCGCGCGGGAGCTGGATGACGAGCGACAGGTCCTCGGCCGACGGAAGGTCTATCCGTGGCGGTGCCTGGAATGCGAGGATATCGGCCGTGTCGAGCCCTCGAAGCCGCGCGTTCTCGGCGCGGAACAGGGGGATGGCGCTCGCGATCCGCGATCGCTTCGCCTCGAAGTCCTTCAGCACCCGGGCGTCGGTGAGCGCCTGTATCCGTGCGTCGATGATCGTCGCGCGGCGGACGGCGTCGTAGGCCGCGCGGCGGCGGTCGTCGAAGCGCTGGCGCAGCTCGTCCACGCCCCCTCGCAGCCGCCGCAACTCCGCCTCCCGGTCGAGGGCCGGCACCGCCGAGAATCGCCCCTTCTCCCCCAGGTATCCCAGCAGGATCGCCACGATCACCAGGGCGATGTTGAGGAGGAGGATGGGCCGGTTCACCGACGAGATCGTCTGCGCGTAGTCGAGCCGAGCGCGGCGGAGCGTCGTCTCCGCCTCCGCGGCGGACTCGCGCTCGAAGGCCGAGGCCGGGACCTCCATGCCGGCGGCCTCGAGCGCGGAAATCTCCTCCCGCACGCCACCCAGCCGCGTCTCGGCCGCCTCGTATCGCGCCTGGGACATCGGCAGTACCCGCGCGCGGGCGCCGTAGAGGAACGACAGCGTGAGGACGACACCCACCGTGCACAGCGCCACGGGGACGAACGCCTGCCGCCACCGCGTCCGCACCGCGAACGCCCGCGACCGCCACAACGCGACCACCCGTCGCAGCGACGCCCCTAGCTTGTGCCCCAGCACCAGGAAGAAGACGACGACCACGAACGCCAGGATCGCCGGCTCCGGGAACGCTAGCAGCGACCGGAGCATGTGCTCGAGGCCGAAGTACCAGGGGAACTCGCCCGTCGCGAGGGCGGTCTGCTCCCACCGCTCGAGGGCCATGCGGATCGACGCGTTCGTCGGGAACAGCTCCTGGAAGACGGGCAGATTGGCGAACATGTCCGCGAACACGAGTAGCACCAGGCAGCCGACGACGAGAGCTCGCGGGAGGATAGACTCGATCTCCACGATCTCCTCTTTCTCGGCGCTCCGCGCCTCGACCCCCGTCGAACGGTGCTCCCGCGACAGTTCCCGCTGGCCCGCCTCGAGTTCAGCCCGCGCGGTGGCCACCCCGGCCACCCCCTCGCGCAGGTCCGACACCGCGTGGCCGAGCGCCTCGACCTCAGTCTGCACCGCCCCATCGATCTTCAGCCGGACTCGGTCGGCCCAGTTGCGCAGGACCTCGACCGCGCGACTCTCGATGACCGTCTCCACCGGAAGTGGCTCGTCGTGACGGACGTCGTGGCGCGGCTGACCGGCCTTCGCGTGCGCTTCCGCCAGTTCACGCACCTCGGCCTCCAGGTCCGCGACACGGAACTGGAACCACACATCGGTCCGCTTCAGGACGTTGGAGACGGGGTCTGTGGGAGCGTCGTCGGTTTCGATCCGCTCGTCAGATCCGTCGGCGGGATCGCTGACCGGGTCGGCATCGGCGACTGAACGCCGCGACCAGAGGAATCGCATCCTGAGCCTCCTTCGAACAGCCGGTTTCCGGGGACGGGTTTCGCCCGCGCGCGTCGCGAAGACGGGTGAACCGTGATCACTACGGGTATGCCGCAGTGAAAGCTTCACGGCTCGAAAGTACGGGGTGGGACTGACAGTCGGGCCAGAAGCGGCGGGGCGTCACGCGAAGGCGCGAGGCCGCGAAGGATCTCGAGGATCCTGAGGAGCTTCGCGCGAGCATTGTGCTGACTCTTGACAGATGTGTATCATGTAGTACACACTATACAGCATGAACGACCGCAGGCCGTCATCGACACTTGGCGCGTTCCTCCGTACACGACGTGAGGAGCTTCGCGAGCGCGATCCGCGATACTCCGTCCGCCAGGTGGCGCAGCGCGTCGGCATCGAGCCCTCATACCTGAGCAAGGTCGAGCGGGACGAAGGGTCCCCGCCCTCCGAAGAGACGCTGCGCCGGCTCGCGGCCGAACTGGAAGTCGACGCGGACCTGCTACTGGCGTTGGCAGGGAAGGTATCGAGCGACCTGCTGGAGACCATCCGGCGCCGGCCCATGCTGTTCGCCGAGCTGATCCGTGAGCTGCGCGACCTGCCCGACCATGCCGTGCTGCGAATCGTGCGCGAGGTGCGGGACGGCGATTGGTGATGGCGCGCGCGAGAGCGGTGGAGCCATCGGCAGCAGAACTCGGTGATCCTGTCGTACTGCGCGCTCAACGTGGGACCATCAGTGACCCTTGGTCAGAGGAGTCGGAGATGATCGAATTGAGACACGATTCGCTGGCGATCTCGTTCCCGGAGGTCGATCGCGAGGCGCGGATGACCATCGATTTCCAGCGAACGCTTCGCATCCCCGACGACGGGCGCGAGTACGCCCTCCCGCCCGGGCTTGGCCGCTTTCCGGTCGTTCACGTCGACGATCACGCGGCTCGCGTCCCCGAGAGATGGCGCACCCACGGCGGCGTCATGCTACCGATGTACCAGGCCGAGGCGATGTGGCTCAACTTCAACTCCCCTTCCGGCTATCCGTTCGCCGTCCGGGTAGCGACCGGGAAGATCGACGCCGTCACTGGCGAGGACTACGTCGATGGGCTCCGTCGTCGGCCGCAGAACTACCTGAGTATCCCCGAGCAGCCGTGGCTGGACGGGTACGTGGTGGAGGAGGGCGTCATCCGCCAGTTCGTGGCGATGCCGCTCGGGCAGGGATACACGGTCGAGGAGCAGATCACCGGAGAGGCGCAGCACGGCGGGATCCAGCTCGCAGTCTATCCGCTGAAGCGGGAGGTGTGGCAACGGATCAGGTCGACGCGGCACACGCTCTTCGAGGCGGACGCAGTCTATTCTATGATGCCGTCGGCCAGTATCGCCCCCATTGTCCAGGAGGTGGGCCTCGCTCCGGGGGGGCGCATGCGCCAGAAGATCTACCCCGACCGTTTCGATCTGCGCGACTGGGATACCACCCACCGTGCCCGCTGCTTCGTGCACATCGCGAACTCGCACCAGTGGCGGGAGATCACGGGGATGGAACCGCCGACCACGCCGCCGACGGCTGCTGACTACACCCGTGCCGGCCTGCCCTGGTTCGAGCTTTACGACGAGCGGGTGCCCGCGGTGGGCGGCTCCGAGCGACTGCGCGGCACGAAGAGTGTCCGCGACCTCGGCCAGACCAAGGGCGAGAATCCGCTCCCCGAGAACGAGTCCATCGAACCGGGGAACATCGTTCCGCTCCGGCGCAGAAACCGCTACGAGGTCAGGGAAGGCACCTTCTAGTGGGCGTTTGATGATGTCCTGACACTGCAGCGTTCGAGGAAGTGCAGGACCCCTCGACTTCGCTCAGGGTGACAAAGGAGCGAATTCCACTTCCCGATTCGCGGAAAGAGGCTTCCAACTTCCCAGCCCCCAGGAATCCACCCGCTTCGCGACGTCGCGTGATGCCGTCCGCAGTCGAGGGCGTTGCGCGACGGCTGCCTTCGATTGCCTATTGATCCGGACGCTGTCCTTGACGCATCACCCCTGCCCGATTCGAACGATGACCCTGCGATCGGCATTACCGCTTTTCATCGCCATGTTCGGCTTCGCCGCCTGCTCCTCCGACACCAGTCCGGATGCCGCCAGCGACAACGAGCGCATCATCGTCTCCGGCGCTTCGGGCCAGCTGGGCGGCCTCGTCGTCGAGGAGCTGCTGGCGCGGGGGGTGGCACCGGAGCGTCTCATCCTCGTGAGCCGCACGCCCGAGGAGCTCCAGCGCTACGCCGACATGGGTGCGTCGGTCCGCTTCGGCGACTTCACCCAGCCGGAGTCGCTCCCCGACGCCTATGCCGGCGGCACGCGCATGCTGCTCATCAGCATCAACACCCTTGGCGACCGGCCGCGGCTGCACGGCAATGCCGTAGACGCGGCGGTGGCGGCGGGCGTGCGACATATCGTGTACACATCGATCGTCGACGCCGACAACAACGCGTCACCGCTGGCGGCGGACCACCGCGCGACCGAAGAGCGCATCCGGGCGAGCGGGCTCACCTGGACGATGCTGCGCAACCAGCTTTACATGGATGGGATCGTCGACCGGGCAGCCAGGATGGTCGCGGACGGAAGGGCGGAACTGCGGCCGGGCGAGCAGAGGACGGCCTATGTGGCGCGGGCCGATTGTGCCGCTGCCGCGGCGGCGGTCCTCGCCGCGGGAGGGCACGAGAACCAGGCATACGACATCACCGGACCGGAAGTGCTCGGGACGGCCGACCTGGCGCGGATCGCGGCGGAGGTGACGGGTACGCCGATCGAGGTCGTCACAATCGCCGGTGACGTCGCGGGACCGGCGCCGAACCCGTCGTTCGAGGTCGTGAGCACCGCCGTCGCGGACCTGACGGGCCGACCGGCGATGACCGCGCGCCAGATGCTGGAAGCCAACCGCGAAGCCCTCACCGGCGCGGGGAGCCCGGGGTGAGTCCGGGAGTCGTCGGCCGTTGGTCGAATGACGGCCGCCGACGCGCCGGTTCACAGGTGCTTCCCGGTGCTTCGTGGGAAGACGAGAGCCACGTCCCCTGAATGAAGCTGAACAGCCTGGAGGCGATCGCACGTGCGCTGAACGATGCCGCAGTGAGGTTCATCGTCGTCGGCGGGTTGGCGGTCAACGCACACGGATACGGTCGCCTGACACAGGATCTGGACGTCGTCCTTCGGCTCGATGAGGAAACCATCCGTCGGGCGTTCTCAGCCCTGAACAGCCTCGGCTATCGGCCTCGAGTTCCGATCACAGCCGAGCAGTTCGCAGACGAGGGACACCGCGACCGCTGGATCACCGAGAAGGGGATGACGGTGCTGAACTTCTACAGCGATGCCCATCACGAGACGCCTATCGACCTCTTTGTCACGGCGCCCTTCAATTTCGATGAGGAGTATGGGCGCTCGCTGATCGCTGACGTCGCCCCGGGAGTGCCGATTCGGATCGTCAGCTATCCGACGCTGAGAAAAATGAAAAGAGAGGCCGGCAGGCCGCAGGATCTCGCCGACCTCGATGAGCTCGAACTGCTGCACGGGGAGTCGCCGGATGACTGACGAGGACTGGAAGGTGACCACTTGGCGCGAGAATCGTCGCCGTCAACACCAGGCGTTTTACGCGCTCAGCTTCCGCGACAAGATGAAGGTCATCGAGGAGATGGCCGAAGTAGCCGACCTCTTTCGCGATGCGAAAAGATCTCAGGAGGAGCGAGCACGCCTGGACGACTCGGTTGGAGATGGCTCGGAATTGTGACCTCCTCTTGCCGTGATCGCGCCCGGCGAGCCATTGCTCCGGTCACCGGCCGCTGACTCCTGTCGACCCTGTCATGGCCAACCGTAGTCCCTACTTCTCCGCCGCGACGTTCGATTTCCTGGATGAGCTGGCGGCCAACAACAACCGGGAATGGTTCACGGCGAACAAGGATAGGTACGAAGAGGAGGTCAGGGCCCCCGCGCTGCGGTTCATCGCCGACATCGCGGGTCCGCTCCACGATCTGAGCCCCCGGTTCCCTGCGACGCCCCGCGCTCTCTTCCGGATCTACCGCGACACGCGGTTCAGCCCGGACAAGCGGCCGTACAAGACGCACCTCGGCATCAACTTCCGCCACGAGGACGCGAAGCATCCTCATACGCCCGGCTTCTATCTGCACATCCAGCCGGGGCAGATCTTCACCGGCCTGGGCGTGTGGCATCCCGACGCGCCGACGCTCGGGGCGATCCGAGACCGCATCGTCGAGAAACCGGCCGAGTGGAAGCGGGCCGCGCGGGACAGGGCGTTCCTGGAGACGTTCGAAATGGAGGGCGACAGCCTCAAACGGCCACCGAAGGGCTACGACCCCGCCCACGAGCTTATCGATGACCTCAAGCGGAAGGACTTCGTCGGGATGAGAATGCTTACCGAAGAAGACGTCGTGGCAGCCGAGTTCCCCGAGCGGCTGGTCGGGCTGTGGCGGACCGGAGCGCCGCTCATGCGCTTCCTATGTGCCGCGGTAGGGACTCCCTTCGACGGCTGACCATTTCGGAGGCAGCGCGTCAGCCAGGACGCACCTTCCGTCACCCTTCTCCCGGGGTCTTACCGCTTCGACTTCACCGCATACCGATCCTCGACGCGCCCCAGCACGAAGAGAATGATCAGCGCCGCGAGGGTCGATATCCCTGCCACGTAGTAGTCACCGATCCCGCACGCGACTCCCACCGCACCCATCACCCAGATCCCAGCCGCCGTGGTCATTCCGTGAACAGTCCCGTCGGCGCGGAGGATCGCGCCGGCGCCCAGGAAGCCGATTCCGGTCGCGATCCCCGTGACGATGCGGGTCGGGTCGGCTGCCTGCATTCCCTCCGGGGTGACGCTGATCGAGGCCAGCGTGAACGTCGCTGCCCCGAGCGAGACCATCATGTTCGTGCGCAGCCCGGCGGGCTTACGCGACACTTCGCGTTCCCATCCGATGATGGCCCCGAAGAGGCTGGCAAGGGTGAGGCGCAACGCGGCCTCGAGGATCGTGGGTTCGGTCATTGTTGGCGACTGAGGTCGTTCGGGTTCGGACGTGCCTGGCGCGTCGTGGCGATCCCTGGGATGGAGGACGCGAAGGGAGAGGTTAAGGCGCGAAAGGTCTGACGGCTATGACGGCTGGAGGAGCGGATGGATGTTGAAAGGGTTGCGACCCTGGTCGTGGATTGTGCTTATCAGGTCCATCGTAGGCTGGGGCCAGGCTCGAAGGGGCCTACGAGGCGGTCCTCGCGCAGATGCTGACGAAGAGAGGGCTCCGGGTAGAGCGCAAGAAGCCCATTCCCCTCATCTTTGGGGGCTGTTCAGACAAGTGTGTAAACGGCCATGATGATAAACCACCTAAGACAGTGGGGGTGTCATGGCCGAAGGCAAAGAGCTGGACACGCTGTTGGATGAGCTCGTCCGCGGGAAGAATGCGGAGGAGATCTTCGGCAAAGAGGGTTTGGTCCAGGAACTCACGAAGCGGCTGGTGGAACGGGCACTCGAAGGTGAGATGACGGCTCACCTTGGGTACGAGAAGCACGCTGCCGAAGGACGGAACCAGGGGAACTCGCGCAACGGGCGGGGGCGCAAGCGGGTGAAGTCCGGAAGCGCGGAGTTGGAGATCGAAGTTCCGCGGGACCGGACGGGCTCATTCGAGCCTCGGTTGGTGCGGAAGCGGCAGCGACGGCTCGCGGGTTTCGACGACAAAGTCGTGGCCCTGTATGCTCGGGGGATGACGACGCGTGAGATCCAGGGGCATCTGAAGGACCTCTATGGCGTGAAGGTCTCCCCGGCGCTGATCTCGGCCGTAACCGACTCGGTGATGGAGGACGTTCGAGCCTGGCAGTCACGTCCCCTGGATGCGTTTTATCCGGTCGTGTATCTGGACGCGATCCACCTGAAGATCCGCACCAGCGGGCATGTTCAGAATTGCGCGGTCTACGTGGCGTTGGCCATCAATGGCGAAGGACGCAAGGAACTGCTGGGGCTCTGGATCGGAGAAGCGGAGGGTGCGAAGTTCTGGCTGAGCGTGCTGACGGAGTTGAAGAATCGAGGCGTAGAAGACATCCTGATCGCCGCCGTGGACGGCTTGAAAGGCTTCCCGGAAGCGATCACTGCGGTGTACCCGCGGACGCAGACTCAGCTCTGCATCGTGCACATGGTACGAAACTCGATGCGCTACGTCAGCTGGAAGCACCACAAAGCCCTGGTGCGAGATCTCCGGACCGTCTACGGAGCTGCAACGCGTGAAGCGGCCGAGGAAGCGCTCGAACGATTTTCAGGCCGGTGGGACTCAATCGCGCCGCTCATCAGCAAACACTGGCGAGCGAACTGGGAGAACCTCACGACCTTCTTTGACTATCCACCGGCGATCCGTAAGGCGATCTACACGACGAACGCTATCGAGTCGATCCAGGCCCAGCTCCGGAAAGTGACGAAGAAGCACGGCGCCTTCCCCACGCACGACTCCGTGAGAAAGGTCATGTACCTCGCTCTGATGAAAGCCTCAGAACGCTGGACAATGCCAATCCGAGAATGGCCCCAGGCCCTTTATCACCTCTCTCTCGTTTTCCCCGGACGGGTGCCGATCTGAGTCCGCGGCCGTTTACACAGTTTATCTGACACTCTCCATCTTTGAGGACCTCTGCTTCCCCGATGCGGCCCGCATGGACCTCCTCGTCGAGAAGCGCCTGGTCGTCGAGCCAAATCGGTCGAGGCGCTCACGCAACTCCACCGGAAACAACTCCTCACCTACCTCCGCCTCCTCGACCTCCCCCTCGGCCTTCTGATCAATTTCAACACTCCCTTGATCCGTGACGGCATCCGCCGCGTCGTAAACCAACACAACCCCCAAAACCCTTTTGCACCTTGACCTCACCCTTCCGGGTCTTCCCCCCCGTTTCTTGCATCCCTCCTCCCACGCCACGAGCATACAGCCACCTTAGCCAGTGAGTCCCCGCACCGAGCGCCATGCCGGACCCCTTCGAGCTGCTGACGATCGACGGCCGTGAAATGAAGATCACCAATCCCGACAAGGTGCTCTTCCCGCAGCCGAAGCACACGAAGATGGACCTCGTGCGCTATTACCTCGCCGTCGCCGATGGGGCCCTGCGTGGTGCGGGTGGACGGCCGAACATGCTGGTCCGCTACCCGAACGGGATCGGCGAGGAGCACTTCTACCAGAAGCGGGCGCCGGAGAGCCGTCCCGAGTGGGTCGAGGTGGCCCGCATCCGCTTCCCCTCGGGCAGGTCGGCGGATGAAGTGGTTCCGCGCACCCCCGCCGACCTCGCGTGGATGGCCAACCTCGCCTGCCTCGAGCTCCATCCCCACCCGGTCCGCGCCGAGGACCTGCTGCACCCGGACGAGCTCCGAGTCGATCTCGATCCGGTGCCTGGGGTGAAATGGTCAACGGTCCGCAAGGTGGCAGCCCTCGTCCACGAGACGCTGACCGACTACGGGCTGGTGGGCTGGCCGAAGACGTCGGGGAAGCGGGGAATCCACGTCTACGTGCGGATCCAGCAGCGATGGACGTTCGCCGAGGTGAGACGGGCCGCCCTGGCGCTCGCGCGGGAAGTCGAGCGCCGCGAGCCGAAGCTCGCCACCAGCGCCTGGTGGAAAGAGGAGCGCCACGGCTTCGTCGACTACAACCAGAACGCCAAGGACCGGACGATCGCGGCGGCCTATTCCGTCCGCCCAACGCCCAACGCGCAGGTGTCCGCGCCCCTCGCATGGGACGAGATCGACCACGCCACCCCCTCCGACTTCACCATGGCGAACATGCCGGCGCGGTTCGCGGAAACCGGTGACCGGCACTCCGGCATTCACGACCATGTCGGCACGCTCGACGCGCTGCTGGAGCTCTCCGCGAAACAGGAAGCCGACGGGTTGGGCGATGCGCCCTGGCCCCCACAGTACCGGAAGCAGCCGGGGGAGCCGCCGCGGGTCCAACCATCCAGGCGGCGAAAGGCGACGTGAGAATTCACGCGGGAAGTCGATAGGCGATGGGTCTGGCTACCAGGCCGTGTGAAGCTCGCGGCTTCGCGTGAGATTCCCTGGTTGTCTACCTTTCCAGAATCCACTCGATCTCGAACGGCTTCGTCTCATCGAGCTGATCGTATCGACAGTCCTCCGGCCGCTTGTCGGGGCGCCAGCGCAGGAAGGTCGTGGCGTGGCGGAAGCGATCGCCCTGCAGGTGGTCGTACTTCACCTCACAGACTCGCTCCGGGCGCAGCGGCTCCCAGCTCGCGTCCTTGCCGGCGCTCCAGCGGCTCTGCCCGCCCGGCATGCGATGGCCCGCGGCCGCCGCTGCGTCGGCCTCCGCCCAGTCCCGCCACGGGTGGTTCTCCAGGGCGTTCTCGCGCAGCGGCGCCAGCTCCTCCGCCAGTCTCTTTCGCTCCGCCATGCTGAAGGACGACGTCACGCCGACGTGGTGCAGCACCCCGGCGTCGTCGTACAGGCCGAGCAGCAGCGACCCGATCCGTCCCTCACCGGTCTTGTGCCAGCGGAAGCCCGCAACCACACAGTCGGCCGTGCGGGCGTGCTTGATCTTCATCATCGACCGCTTGTTCGGCTGGTACGGCTCGCCGGGCGGTTTGGCGATAACGCCGTCGAGCCCAGCTCCCTCGAACTCGTCAAACCAGCGCTTCGCCACCTCGCGATCTCGGGTCATCGGGGTCAGGTAGAGGGGCGGCTCGGCATGGGCGAGCAGATTCTCGAGCAGGCGACGCCGTTCCTTCTGGGGCTCGCTCATGACGTTGCGACCGTCGATCGCCAGTACATCGAAGGCGATGAAGGACGCCGGGATCTCCCGCGACAGCTTCTCGACGCGCGACGCGGCGGGGTGTACGCGGAGCTGCAGCGCGTCGAAGTCCAGCCCTCGCGGCGTGATGATGACGATCTCGCCATCCACCACACACTGCTCGGGAAGCCGCTCCAACAGCGCCTCGCGCAGCTCGGGGAAGTAGCGATCGAACGGCCGCTGGTCCCGACTCTGGATGTACAGCTCGCCCTCGCCACCCCGGAAGATGATGGAGCGGAACCCATCCCACTTCGGCTCGAAGAGATAGTCGCCCGAGTCCGGGATGCGCTCGGTCAGCTTCGCCAGCATCGGCGCGATGGGCGGATCGATCGGGAAGGTCATGTGGCTGGAGAGATCAGGGTCATTCGCTCCCGGGCCAGGACGCAAGTCGAAGACCGGGTGTGATCCCACTGTCGTCTTTCTGGTTCTTCGGGCCAGGCCGCGCCCAGACTACCGTTCGGAAAGACGCAAAGGGTAACGCCAACCGCAAGGAGTGGTTCCGCCGCATCGACCTGGCCCCTCGCGCCTTCCTGCCCAGGATCGCCCCAGCCCCACTGGCGCGCCGCTCGACGAACGACGTCCACCAACAGGCTTGTGAATCCGGCCCATCGACCTGACTTTCTTTCTGCACGCACGACGTCCCCGCCATCCCGAGAACACAACCATGGATCGACAAGCGAGCAAGCTGGATCGCCGGGAGTTCCTGAGGGAGGTGTCCGCCGCCGGGGTCGGTCTCTGGGCGGCTGGCAGGGCACGCCCGGCATCGGCGAGCGTTCTACGCCGGCGCTCCCCGAACGAGACCGTGCGGGTGGGGGTGATGGGGATAAACGGCCGCGGCGCGGTGCAGGCACGGAGCTTCGCGTCGACGGCCAACGCGGAGGTCGCCTACGTCATCGACGTCGACGAGCGACTGCTCCGTGGGGTGGCCTCGCAGGTGGGTGAGCGGCAAG
The DNA here is from genome assembly GCA_964544905.1 of uncultured Gemmatimonas sp. Taxonomy (GTDB): domain Bacteria; phylum Gemmatimonadota; class Gemmatimonadetes; order Longimicrobiales; family Longimicrobiaceae; genus WHSP01. Next base: position 8,584 of record CAZJEH010000033.1, on the reverse strand, counting down.
GGGTGGCGCCCCAGGGAATCGTCGACTTCCGCCGCGCCCTGGAGGATCCGGAGCTCGACGCGTTGGTGATCGCCGCGCCGGACCACTGGCATACGCCTGCCGCGATCCTCGCCCTGCAGGCGGGCAAGCACGTGTATGTGGAGAAGCCGGCCGGCCACAATCCGCGCGAGGGCGAACTGCTGGTCGAAGCCCAGCGCCGTTACGGGAAGCTCGTGCAGATGGGGAATCAGCAGCGCTCGGATCCGCGGTCCATCGAGATCATGGAGCGGATACACAACGGACTGATCGGCCGTGCCTACTACGCCCGCGCCTGGTACGCGAACACCCGCGGGGGCATCGGCAGGGGGCGACCCGCAGCCGTTCCCAGCGGCCTCGACTACGAGCTCTGGCAGGGTCCCGCACCGCGCGTCGAGTTTCGCGACAACCTCATTCACTACAACTGGCACTGGTTCCACAACTGGGGAACTGGCGAGATCTGCAACAACGGAACGCACGAGATCGACCTCGCCCGATGGGCGCTGCAGGTGGACTTCCCGGTCCGCGTCACCTCGTCGGGTGGGCGCTACCACTTCGAGGACGACTGGGAGTTCCCCGACACGCAGGACGTCGGGTACGACTTCGCGGAGGGGAAGACGATCGTCTGGCAGGGGCGGAGCTGCAACGGCTTCCCGGTTCTCGACCGGGGCCGGGGCGTGAGCATCCACGGGACCGAGGGGACGGTCGTGCTCGACCGCAACGGCTACCTCGTGTTCGACATGCGCAATCGCGTCGTCGAGGACAGGACCGGCGGCGAGGACGTGGACCCGCTGGACACCCGTGGGGGCGATACGATGACGGACCGACACATCGCCAACTTCGTCGCGGCGATACGAACGGGCGAGGCGCTACGGTCACCCATCGCGGAGGGCCGCAAGAGCGTGCTGCTGTGTCATCTCGGCAACCTCGCGCAGGAGCATGGCGGCGCGCTGCGCACTGATCCATCGAACGGGCACATTCTCGACAACCCGGATGCTGCGGCGCGCTGGCAGCGAACCTATGCGCCGGGATGGGAGCCGACGTTGGCGTGACTGCAGGGCTCACGCGAAGCCACGAAGGCGCGAATGACCCGCCTCGAATCACTACTCCGGGCTCACCTGCTATCGGATCGCTCATGAAAGGATACGGCAGAATCTTCGCGGCTTCGCGGCTTCGCGTGATGCCCCTTGTTCTGCTCATCGCGACAGCCTGCGGGAACACTGATTCCGATCCGCAGGCCGAGCACTGGGAATCGCTCTTCGACGGCGAGACCCTCGTGGGCTGGTCTAACCCGTACGATTGGGGCGAAGCGTGGGTGGAGGATGGAGAGATCCGCCTCCGGGGAGACCGCAAGTTCTTCCTCGTCACCGACGAACGCTACAGCGACTTCGTCCTGGAGGGCGAGTTGATACTGCCGGACACCATCTCCAACTCCGGCATCATGTTCCGCGCGCAGGTCGAACCCAACCGCGTGTACGGCTACCAGGCCGAGGCCGACCCCAGGATGCGGCGCTGGTCGGGTGGATTGTACGACGAGGACCGGCGTGGTTGGCTGAACCCGCCGGCGGGCGACGACGCGGCTGCGGCCGCCTTCCGCGAGGGGCCGGGACTCGCGTTCCGCACCACCGACTGGAACCACTACCGAATCGAGGCCCGCGGCGACAGCCTCCGCATCTGGATCAACGACGTGCTGACCACCGAGTACCGGGACACGGTGGACGCGGAGGGCGTCATCGGGCTGCAGCATCACGGCGAAGCGGGTAAGGTCTATCGGTTCCGCAACCTTCGGATACGCCGGCTGTAGAGGGTCGCGGGAGACCCACGGGTTGCACGACTTCGCGTAATGTCTGCGCCCGTTGGTTCCTTCCTTGCGATGAACCCGCCGCGTCCGTTCATTTTCGTCAGCAGAGACACGTCGATCACGGGGAGGGGGAGAATGTCCAGGGGCTTGAGAATCGCGTTGGTCGTGATGGTGGCAGGGCTCGCGCCAGGTAGGGCGGACGCGCAGGTCGGGTACGGGGCGCAGGCCAGTCTGGGAACAGAGAGTGGGCTCGGCCTCGGCTTCAGGCTGCTCTTCCCGACCATCGTCGCCCCGCTCGGCACGGATGGGACGCTCGACGCGAACTACTACTTCGGTGGCGGCGATGCGGTCGACAGCTGGATCGAGACGAACGCCATCGTGCGGTTACCGCTCCCGCTGTCGCGCGAGTTCGAGACCCGCGTGGGGGCGGGCGTCAACGCCACGTTCATAAGTCTCGACCTGCCGGAGGACAGCGACACCGACGCGGAAATCGGCATCAATCTGGTCGGCACGCTCTCTCTGCCCCGGCACGCGCTCGCTCCGTACGCCGAGCTGCGCGCGGTGCTCGGGGGCGCCGAGCAGGTAGTGATCACGGGAGGAATCTCCGTGGGAGGCCGGCGCGGCACGAACTGACCGATAGCTGGCCGGGAGCGAAAACTATCGTCGCTCCCGGCCGTGCCTACCCACGCTTCCACACCCTCGACGCTGCAGCTAGGCGTCCCCCGCCAGCACTCTCAGCCTTCCGGGCAGCAGTTCGATCTCCAGCTCGCGCACCCAATCGGCCACGACCTCGCCATCCGCGTGGATGGGGAGCGGCTCGTCGCTCGTCACCACAACGTGTCGCCCGTGGTGCAGCTCGACCCCGCTCGCCTTGAGGTGCTTACCCCGGATCACGCTGGGGATCAGCCGGATCAGGCTCGAGAGCGACCGCGCGTCGGCGATGAGGATATCGAGCTGGCCGTCGTCGATTCGCGCATTTGGGCAGAGCCAGAAGTTGCCACCGTGGCAGGGACCGTTGCTGACGGTGGTGAGGACGAGTCGCCGATCCGCTACCTGTCGGCCGTCGATAACGACCCGGATTCCCGGCGAGCGCAGCTCGCGCAAGGTCTTCACCAGGGCCCACGCGTAGATGGCGACCCCGCGCAGTCGCTTGATGTCGCGCGCGTGACGAGCGACCTGCGCATCGAACCCGACACCCACGCCGTTGGTGAAGTACCAGACGCCCGGCGGCCCGCCACCCGCGACATGGCGGACAACGCGCCCGACGTCCACCTGTCGTGGCGCCGCCGCGAGGATCCGCCGGACCGCCTCTGCCGGCCGGTGCGACGGCATCCCGAGCATCTTCGAGAAGTCGTTCCCGCTGCCGACGGGAATGACACCCAGCGCCACACCCGACCCGGCTTCACCGGCCGCGATCAACCCGTTGACGACCTCGTGGACGATTCCATCGCCGCCCACGGCCACGATCGCCTGCCACCCCTCCTCGACGGCACGACGAGCCAGCTCCGGCGCGTGACCCCGCCGCTCCGTCGGGACGATCCGATACTCCACCCCCGAGTCGCGGAAAGCACGCTCGATAGCGGTCAGGGCGCGCCTGGCGCCGCCCCGGCTCGCCAGGGGGTTGAATATGACGTAGTAGGCCCCTACGCCCTTGTCTGAAGCGGACAGAATCCGGCTCTCTGAGGTGGGACTGCCCTGTGTGATACTCAACGAAGAGGGATCTCCTCCGCGGCTTCAGGGCCTCGCGGGATCCCCTTGATCCTTTTACCCGCCACCGCCGATGGAACCGCCGCCCGGGATCCCCGGCTCGGTCATCTCCCGCACGTTCAGCACTTCGTCGAGTCGCTCATCGGAGAGAAGTCCTCGCCGCTTCACAACCTCACGCACCGACTCGAAGTTCGCCGCCGCCTCCTTCGCGACCGACGCCGCCTGGTCGTACCCGATGTAGGCGTTCAAGGCCGTCGCGATCGCCGGGTTCTTCTCGAGCAGCTCCCTGCACCGCTCGCGGTTCGCCTTGATCCCCTCCACCGCCCGTGTGCGGAACGCGTCGCAAGCCCGCGTGAGGATGGCCGTCGACTGCAGGAACGCGTGGGCCATGACCGGCATCATCACGTTCAGCTCGAAGTTCCCGTGCTGCCCGCCGACCGTCACCGTCACGTGGTTCCCCATGACCTGTGCGCAGACCATCATCATCGCCTCGCTCATGACCGGGTTGACCTTCCCCGGCATGATCGAGCTCCCCGGCTGGATCGCGGGCAGCGTGATCTCGGCGAGCCCGGAGGTCGGCCCGCTCGCGAGCCAGCGGATGTCGTTGGCGATCTTCATCAGAGCCACCGCCAGCGCGTTGAGGGCGCCCGAGGCGTAGACGAATCCGTCCTTCGCGCCCTGCGCCTCGAAGTGGTTGGCGGCTTCCCGGAAGTTCATCCCGGTCATGCGGTTCAGGTGCGCGATGACCGCCGCTGGGAACTCCGGCAGCCGGTTCGTCCCCGTCCCGACGGCGGTGCCGCCCAGAGCCAGCTCCTCCAGCTCGACCAGCGCCGCACGCAGCCGGCGGATGCCCGAATCGACCTGCGCCGCGTACCCCCCGAATTCCTGGCCCAGCCGGACCGGTGTCGCATCCATCAGGTGGGTCCGGCCGCTCTTGATGACGTCGTCGAACTCCTGCGCCTTCGCCGCGAGGGCGTCGCGCAGCCGCTCGAGCGACGGGATCAGCTCTCTCTGGATCGACAGTGCGGCGGACACGTGCATCGCCGTGGGGATCACGTCGTTCGAGGACTGCCCCATGTTGACGTGATCGTTGGGATGCACCGCCTTCCGCCCCGCGGGCTCACCGAGGATCCGCGCGGCCAGGCTCGCGATCACCTCGTTGGCGTTCATGTTGGTCGACGTGCCGCTGCCCGTCTGGAAGATGTCCAGTACGAACTGGTCGTCCCAGCGGCCATCGATGACCTCGTCAGCCGCCGCGACGATCGCCTCGCCGATCCGCGAGTCGAGCTGACCCAGCTCCATGTTCGCCAGCGCCGCGCCCTTCTTGATGTAGCCGAGGGCGGCGATGAACTGTCGCGGGAAGCGGATCCCGCTGATCGGGAAGTTCTCCACCGCCCGTTGGGTCTGGGCGGCGTAGAGGGCGTCCGCGGGGACCCGCATCTCGCCGAGGGAATCCTTCTCGATCCGGTAGCCGTCGTTCTGCGTCGTCATGTCTCCACACTCTTTCCGGTGACCTGCGGAAGGCAAATGTGGGGTCGGGCCGATGGCCGCGCAAACGGCAGATCATCCAGGCCGACCGACGGATGGCCGGGTACGGAGAGCGTCTCCCCGGCCGTGGCGCCGCTTGCCTGCCCTCCGCCGAAACGCGCATTATTTAACTTCAGCGGTCTGTAGCATTCCGGGAGCTTTCCTCCCAGCGCACGCCTCCACTACCGCGCCACACCAGGTTCGATGCAGCAACCGATCGACGGAGCCGACGCCGGCGATCTCGACGGCGGATTGGCCCCGGCTCCCGCCGACCGGGACGAGATGGAGCGGGCGCTCGCTCAGCTTACCCGCGATCTCGCGTCTGCACAGGCGGCACTCCGCGAACACGAGCAGCAGTACCTTGCCCTCGCGGAGGTCGATCCGGACGGCATCGTCGTCATGGACGCGTCGTCCACCATCCTCTCGGTCAACCCCGCCATCTGTACCATCTTCGGGTATGGCGCGGATGAGCTGATCGGCCAATCGCTGACCGTCCTCATGCCCCCGGAGCTGCGACAGGCCCACATCCGGGGAATCACGCGATACATGGCCACCGGCGAGCGAAACATCTCCTGGGTAGGTGTGCAGGTCCCCGGCCTCCGAAAGGACGGCAGCCAGGTACAGCTGGAGATCAACTTCGCCGAGTACCCGAGCGACACCGGTCGGCGCTTCGCGGGCTTCATCCGCGACATCAGCGAGCGGAAGGCCGCCGAGGATGCGCTGCGGTTTCAGACCACGCTTCAGGAAGCGCAGAACGAGGCGGCGATCGATGGCATCCTCGTGGCTCACGAGGGGCGGGTGCTGAGCATGAACCGGCGGTACGCGGAGATCTTCAACGTACCCGAGGAACTGCGCGCGCTCGATCGCTGCGAAGAGATGCTCCGCTGGGCGGTCGGTCAGACAGCTGACCCGAAGGGCTATCTGGCGAGCATCGAGCGGCTCCGGTACGACCCCGAAACGAGGCATCGCGACGAGGTGCTGCTCGCCGACGGGCGGGTCCTCGATCGCTACTCCGCCCCCCTCAAGAGCCCCGACGGCACCCTGTACGGCCGCATCTGGGTCGTGCGCGACATTACCGACCGGAAGCAGATCGAGCAGGCACTGAAGGAAGCCAAGGAGGAAGCTGAACGCGCGAACCTCGCCAAGAGCGAGTTCCTCTCGCGGATGAGCCACGAGCTACGAACGCCCCTCAACAGCATCCTCGGGTTCGGACAGGTGCTCGCGCGGCGGGATCTTCCGGACGACCAGCGTCGCAGCGTCGACCACATCATCAAGGCCGGCCGACACCTGCTCAACCTGATCGACGAGGTGCTGGACATCGCTCGCATCGAGGCAAACCGCCAGCAGCTCTCGCTCGAGCCCGTGCGCGTGGCAGACGTTCTGGAGGAGGCGCTCGCGCTCATCCGTCCGATGGCTCAGCAGCGCCCGGTGCGCCTGCCCGCGCGTGTAGCGGACGATTTCGACGTGCACGTCCAGGCCGACCGCCAGCGGCTGATGCAGGTGGTGCTCAACCTCCTCTCGAACGCCGTCAAGTACAACCGCACTGGCGGAACGGTGGAGCTGGTGATCGACCGGCCGGCCGACGGCGATGGCGAGAAGCGGTTCCGATTCGGCGTCCGCGACACCGGGATGGGGATCCCGCCTGAGCGGATGGGAGAGCTGTTCGTCCCGTTCGCGCGCTTGGGGGCGGAGAACCAGGGAGTCGAGGGAACGGGGCTCGGGCTGGCGCTGTCCCGGCGTCTCGTCGAGGCGATGGACGGCGTGCTATCGGCGGACAGCACGCCGGACGAGGGAAGCACGTTCTGGATCGACCTCGCGCTCGCGCCTCATCCTCTGTCGCGACTGGAAGAGTATCGCGAGAACGGGGGGACCAACGTCGCACGCCCCGCCTTCGACGGTGTCCGGCGCGTGCTCTACATCGAGGACAACCTCGCCAATCTGAACCTGGTCGAGAGCATCTTCGAAGGCCGGCCGGAAATCCAGCTCATACCGGCGCTCCAGGGGCGGCTCGGCCTCGAGCTCGCGCGGGAGCACAAGCCGCATCTCATCCTCCTCGACCTCCACCTGCCGGACATGAAGGGGGAGGACGTGTTGCGCGAGCTGCGCGCCGACCCGAGGACGTGCGACATTCCCGTACTGGTCATCAGCGCCGACGCGACCCCGCGCCAGATCGCCCGCCTGCGCGCGGCCGGCGCGGTTGGCTATCTCACCAAGCCGCTCGACCTGGACGAGTTCCTGACGCAGGTGGAACAGGCGCTTGCGGGAAACCAGGCCGGATGAAGGGCGAGCGCTGCGGCTGAAGCCTGCGATCCCCCTCAGTCGTCCCCGACACGAAGAGACTCACGCGACGCCCGCGATCGGCGCGAAGATGTGGCCGGCCCGTCTCCAGGGCCGAGCTGCCTCGATCCCCCCCTACATCGAGATCTCCACCCCGAACCTGGCGAACACGTGGTGCACAATCCCCGCACCATCGTAGTTGGAGATGATGTCGTTTAACCCGTACCGGACGCCCACGCGACTCGACCCATAGGTGAAGCTGGAGGCGCCGAGGTTGACCGCGAAGTCGGTAGGCCCGTCTGTGTAGGTAGCTGAACCCATGCCGGCCTCGAGCAGGACCGGTCGCCATCCGTCCTTGCCGCCACGCGGCACGTACGAGTACTCGAGGCCGCCGAACCAGTGATCCACGTGGACTCCGCGCTCCAGACCCGAGTTGATCACTCCGGTGTTGGAGCGGTGATGAGTCCCCCACACCGCCCAGCGCTCGGTCACGCGGAAAGCGACCCGGCCGCCATAGGCGATACCGTGGTCGAGCTGGATCTCGTCCACCGGAAGGCCACCAAAGAAGCCGAAGGCGATCACGGGTTCGAGAAGCAGCCGACCGTCGAACTGCGCTTCCGCAGGACGTGCCACGAGAATGGTCAGGACCGTGGACGCACTGGTGATCCAGGCCTTCATCGTACCCTCCGGGTCGGAGGTGGTGGGGGAACGCATCGACCGCGGCAATTCAGGAAGGATGTGCCCGCCGGGGCGATGGCAGGGAGCTCGGGTCAATATGATGGTCGGGGTACCACGACGGTAGGTTGTTCTGGCGGCTTCGGCCGACCGGCGAACCCGTCGGCAGTGGCGGTGTCACGACCGCCGATCCAGACCCGTTGCGCTGGCAGGGGACTGTGAACGGCCCTACTCAGGCTACTTCCTCGCGATCGTCACCCCGGGCGGGAGACGGTGGTTGCAGGCAACGGTGAACGGCGTACTTGCGCTGAATCCCACCATCGCATCCCGGCGTCCCGGCGGTGATTGGGGCCAGGGCACTCCTTTCTTCCGCCGTGCTCCATCAGATCAGCCACCGCTCCCGTCGTTCGGCGGCGGCTACCCTTCCTGTCGTCCCGGCGCAGGCCGGGACCCATTATTCAGAAAAACCGCAAGTGGATTCTCGGTCGCCGAGAGCTCGCATTACGTTGTTGTGAAACGCGTTATAGGTATGCATCCGCGCATCGACAGGCGGATGGATCCCGGCCTGCGCCGGGATGACGA
>CAZJEH010000032.1:24396-24603 GCA_964544905.1 uncultured Gemmatimonas sp. | reverse complement strand
TGAGGCCGTGGCTGTGAGGCCACGGAATCAGCGGGATCGTGATCGAATACGCGGGGCTGGTACGGCTTCAATGAGGCCGTGGCTGTGAGGCCACGGAATCCCAGCGCCGCATCTCCTCCCACCGCGGCGGGCCTCTGCTTCAATGAGGCCGTGGCTGTGAGGCCACGGAATCCCCACGAATCGCGGCCGGAAACGGCCCCAGGACGC
>CAZJEH010000032.1:0-24386 GCA_964544905.1 uncultured Gemmatimonas sp. | reverse complement strand
TCAAGGCGGGGGAGTGGCCACCGCCGCTTCAATGAGGCCGTGGCTGTGAGGCCACGGAATCGACAGAAGGGACGCGCGCGCTAGTCGCCGAGCACGGGCTTCAATGAGGCCGTGGCTGTGAGGCCACGGAATCAGCCCCTTCGCAACCTGTTGTCCCGCCACGCGTTAGGAGCGCAAACGCGAGCGAGGGCGGATTGGGCCTGCCAGGAGCTGCCAGGTTCACCCATTTTCAACTATCCCAAGACCCGAATTGTCAACGTGTTCGAGCGACTCCCGGCTTTCGCTCACCACTCTGCCGCTCGCACACCAATCATTGGCCTCACACCACGACGACTCGAGTAGTCGGCTGATACCTGCGTCCCAGTACTTCGAGGCCGTCCTCGAGTGGGCGAGCGCTGGTACCGAGGTCAACGATGAGGACCTGGTCTTCCATGTGGTGAATGGCCGAGCGGAGCCGGGTTCTCAGCTGGACCAGTTCCTGGTCACTGAGCTCGCAGAAGAAGACGCTGTACTGGGCGTGGTCGCCGTACCCGTGAAGTGTGTTGAAGACCTTCGTGCGGCGCTTGTCGTCGGAAATGTCGTAGCTGACAAGATAGTGCCGTCGGGCCATGATCACACTACCTCACGGTGATTCCCTGGTAGCAGGGCACGTCGCCCCGAAGCCAGCGCGCTAGCAGCCGCGCCTGGACGCGGATCATGCTGCGCCAGGAGCACCGATAGTCGAAGAGCGGATGCGTGGCGAGCTGGTCCAGCCGGGCCTCGTAGGCTCTGATGAACGCCTTCCGGCCGGAGTCCTTGAGAACACATCCGGCCTGCGACCGCACGAAGTCGGTCGCGCTGATCATCCCGGTGTTGATCGCCGTCAGAACGGCGCTGTCCACGATGATGGGCCGGAACTCTTCCATCAGGTCGAGGGCAAGCGATGGACGCCCGTGCCGGGGCTGATGGTAGAGGCCCCACCACGGATCGAGTCCCTCGCCCAGGAGCGCGACGGTGCACTCCTTGGTCAGCAGCGCGTAGCCGAAGGACAGCAGCGCGTTGACGGGATCGCGTGGCGGCCGCCGGTTCCGGCTGTCGAATGCCCAGTCCGCGTCGATGTCACGCGGCCGAAGCATGGCGCCGAAGGCGGAGAAGTACTTCGCCGCCACGGCGCCCTCGAGGCCGAGCAGCTGATCCGCGCTCTCGGCGCGATCGACCTTCCGTAGCAGCGTCGCCATCTCCGCGGTGACCCGGTCCGGCCGTGGCCTTCCGTTGCGCAGGAGCAGGGTGCGCTGGTTCGCACCCTTCGCAGCCACGATCTGGCGGGCGATGTCGGCGCGCCGAGCTGGATCCCTGGCCGCCTCGAACTGTGCCGCCCGGTCGTACGCGTTCCGTAGGGTGATCCCGGCCGTCACACCATAGAACCAGTGCCCGCGCGAGAGATGAACGACGGGAATCGACGCATCGCACAGCAGCTGGATCGCCTGCGCGGTCACGAAGACGTTTCCGCATAGGACAAGCTGGCTCACGTCCTTCAACCGCGCCCTGGCGATCTCCTCTCCTCCCTTGCTGACGACGAGGACGTCGCCGCTCTTGCCCACCCGGGCACCCTGTTCCTGGACGTAAAGCGGGAGCGCGTCCTCGCGGGCCGGGTAGAACCGCCGGACGGCTTCGTGCCCCGCTTCCGGAGGGTCAGCCGCGACATCCCTCAGGGTCAGCGTCTCGTCCGGCAGACAGATCCCGGCCAGGGAGCAGCCGTTGCACTTGGGACTGTCCTCGAGCGGGTCGGGCAGCACGGTGGACTGCGCGGCCCGCCGGGCCTCACCGATGAGCCGGAGCGTAAGCGCCTCCAGCTCCGCCGTGAAGGGAACGTCTACGCGCGTCCTCGACCCGGTGAAGTAGAGCACACCGTGGTCGGTCCGGTAGCCGTGCTCCCGAAGCAGGAGACCCTGGGCCATGAGCTGAACGCGCTCCGGCTCCCAGCTCCGCTCGGGGTTGTTGGGGACACGTCCGCGCTTGGTGTCGACCGGGACCGCCTCGTCGCCGGCGGTCGAGACGAGGTCGAGCTTCGCGGTAATCCCGAGGCGTTCCGACGCGAGCGCTACGGAACGGCTGATTGCCGGCCGCTCGTCGCCCTCACCGTCGCTCGCCTCGTCGGGGCCATCGTCCGTGAGGGTATCGATGTCGGGAAGAACGTGGTCCAGCCGGTCCACCCGACGGTGCGCCTCCTTGCCCTCCAATGTGTAGACGTTGTCCGCCCAGCGGCCGTCCACGTGCATGAGGTGGAAGAGACGCCGACAGTAGGCGTACTCGTTCAGCATGCGGACGGGGAGGAGGTCGGGGGTGTGGGAGTCGGAGAATGAGATCATAGCCCTCCGAAGGACAGCTTATCCCTAGCCGTGGTTTTGTCAGCGGGTGGCTGATATCGCAAGTTTGCGCGCCGAAACCACTCCTCGAAGTGCGATCGGGCTCGACCCTCACAAACGCTACGCGCCTGACAGCACCTGCGCTTGCTCGCCGAATGGCCTGCGATGACTGACATTCGTTGGCCATTTGCATCGTCGGCATCTGATATTCTTCGTTCACTCCGCTTCAGTTCTGAAGCAGTGTATCTCGGACGGGCACCAACCCCGAGCTGCCGACAATGACAACGTCAAATGGCCCGGGCGGAAGTAAAGTTGCGGTAGTAATCGACGGAGATCCGGCGACTGCGGAATACTTCCTTCACGCCGATCGCTTCCAACTCATAGCGTGGATCCAGCCCCGAACCACCGTTAGCCACTTCTGTCCTGCCAATCCTCGAAAGCGCAGGATGAGCGAGCAAGGAAGCGCAGACGTCCAGCGTCACAGGGTCAGTCCATATCGGCCAGGTGAAATGCGGTTCCGATGCGCCGAACTCGAAGCATGTTGTAGCAAGGCGGGGTCGACCCGCGCGCTTGCGAACCGGAGCCGTAACGAAGAGTGGCAGCGCCTCGACCGCCAGTCGGTTCGCTCCGAGAACTGACCCCTGCTTGGCACGGGTTGGATCGGTGCTCGGATTCCCCCACTGCAGGGCATAGCGCTTCAGATCATTGGGATCCCATCGCATCGAGAGGTTCGCCAGCGGATCCTGATATCGCCATGGCTCGCAGAGCGCTGTCCGAATGTGCTCGACTGTCACTCTCTTTGCGAGGTTCAGGATGGTCTTCAGGAAGTGCTGATGGCCCGAACCGCTCATTGTGCGCAGCGCGGTATCCTCGACTACGCCGTCATCGACACATGCCTCGCATCCGAAGGCCGCAATGAAATCAGAGAAAGCTCGACGTTCTGGCCCATTTCCGCTGCTCTCCTCAGCGTGTTGCACGGCCTTCAGCGCGACTTCCCGGAAAAGGTCGGGAGGGATCTTGCTGGTGTTGTCGGCGAAAGCGAAGTGCGGGAATGCTTCACCAAGGCCCGGCTGCTCGTTCTCTGCCCTGCAAGCCCGACCATAACGGCATTGTTTGAATAACCCATCGATGAGTGCGGCTTCATCGATCCCCGGTTCAATGAGCAGTTCAGCTCGCCAGCCGGCTCCCGCCTGCCTCCAACCCATCCGAACCTGGTGTCCCGGCCATGCCAGGGTTGCCGTTCGGAGTGTTCCCACGGCGCAGAGAAATCCAAGAGGGTTTCCGCCATCGGGACCACGGAGGAGGAACCGCATCGAAGGGACTGGCCTTTGATCTGAACCCAACTGTGCAGTGATCTGCACTTTCATCCGACCACCTCCATCTGACCAGATCGCGCCGTACTACTTCGTTGAGGATTTGTTTCCGCAGAGCTTCGCAGGTGATCGGCTGTGCGAAGAATCGCCTCGAGGAATGCAAGCCCCCACCAGCCATACCGTCGCACCAGCGTCCAGAAGCGGTCGGCGACACCACTCGAAAGCTGATGGAGACGGGTGGCACTCGACACTTCGCCGGAATGACCGTCGCTCTCATATCGGACGAGAACCGGATTGTCATCCGATATCACCGGTGCGAACGGTCTACAGTAGCCATGGTGGGAGGCAATCAGGTGAAGAACCAGGTCACGATCACTGGCCTTCGCCAGCAACTCGGACATGGCTTCAGCTAGCCGCAGTGAAACGAGTTCGTGCCGGAACCCGTGGGGAAGCCCTGCAATCTGTGCCAGTCTGCGGTAGCCAGCAGACGTTCGTGGCATCTCCTTCGACTTCGCTAGCATTTCGGCCGGCGGCACGGGCAGCGCGAGCCCGTCGGCACGAAGGACTGCTTGAAATCTCGGATCAGCCTTCCCTATGTCGTGGAGAGCAGCCGCCAGAACGAGATCGTCGACCAACGACTTCGGGATCCCGCACCGGTCCCCCACCATGGCGACAACGGAGGCGACACCTCGGCAGTGATCATCAATATGTACGGAAGCGGAGCCTGCGCTGAGTTGCTCAGGGTCATCATCAGCTTCGGCCTCGGCGCTAGCTATGAAGGCGCCGACAGGATCGAGATGCGCACTCGGAACGGACCGACCAAGGAGGATAAAACCGCCTGCTGGATGCGCAGCGACCGTAAATCCCCGCCCGCTCGTCAGCGAAGTCAGGATCTGGAAGAGCCAGTGCTGCTCCTGCTGGGCAGAGCGCAACTCCTCCCGCAGGGTTTCCAGCGCAAGGGCCAGATCGTCCGGGTCCAGTTCTTCTGGCAGGAGATCGAGCAATCTCCGAATCTGTCTCATTGCCGGCCCTTCGTTGTCCACAGGCCAGGTATCGAACAGGCGGCGATGTAACCGAAGTACCGCCTTGCCGCGCCCAACGAATTGCGCTCGATCGCCGAGATCGTGGATGGCGGAACCCCGTCCATCCCAACGCGTGAATTGTGTGAAGTAGTTGTCTTCGCGCCCCGCCGAATCGGTGTCCCTGGTCAAGATGATGAAGTCGCCGGGCTCGAGGGCATCTGGATCACGGATGACCTGCGCTTTCCGGGCTCGCCACACCAGCACCTCGCGCTTCGTCTGCCCCTCCGCACCATCATCCGATGCACCCCTTCCCTCGATGTCCGATTCGTACAGAGGAGTCTCAACCTCTTCACGCATCCAGCTTCTGGCCCACGCGATCGATACGGTCAGTGCTTCCAGGGTGCTCGGCGGGCATAGTTCCAGCACCTGCTGGGCTGATTCTGCATCTATCCGACCCCCGGCAGACACCAGGTCCATCCGCCAGAGGACGTTCACCTCGGGCACGACAGGATCGGAACCGTGCAGATAGACCGCGGGGTCGGGGGTCGGTTCCGGTATGGGGGATGTTTGCACCCACCGGTCGATGTGAGCCGGGAGCATTACTGGTGCAGGTTTCGTTGGTGCGATCAGTTGTTCGAGCGGCGAATCGGCCAGCAGGGGCTCAAGGGCCTCGATTCCGAAGTCAACAGCACCGATCTCGTCCACAAGCCGCTGACCGGCCAGTGCAGGCGGCCTGCTGGAGTCCGAAATGCTCACAAGCCACTGCCATGTCGCCGAAAGCGAGCCGCCGTAGATGGGGTCGTCGCGGCTATCTTTCTCCTGACATGCAGCGATGACGATCGCTCCGGTGGCAGATTGCGTACGGCCAACCCGGTTGAGGCGACCGAACCGCTGTCGCAGTGCGTCGACGCTCGCGGCTTCTGTGACGAGTGCGTCGAAGTCAAAATCTGCACCCACCTCCAAGGATTGGGTCGACACAACGATCACGGGGGTGTCATCAGGCGAATCGGCCCGTTTGGATCCGAGCCGCGCTCCCCAAGCTTCAATTAGATCCTCACGGTCGAGCGGACGCATCCGCCCCGTCATCAGGATGACCGCGCAACCCCTAGATCGCCCGCTGGCGTTTGAATCGAGTGATATTGTGATACGATCGCGCACCTCTAGCGCCGTGGAAACCCGGTTGACGATCACGCCGATTGTGCGGCAACCGTGCTGCAGTAGGAGGTCGAGTGCAGTTCTGGAAATCTCATCGCTCAGCTTCCTCCTGGCGTCTCGCTCCCCCTGAGATCCGGTGCCTCTTGGAACCCTTGCTTCTTTCGCTACGAGGAGAGCCGCCGGTTTGGAAGCGGTGAGTCGCGGCCTCAAAGCAGGATCCTCCCGCTCCTCGACCGTGAGGCTGAACACGCGTGGCGAGGCCTCAGGTACCGCGTACAGTTGCGGCGTCGCAGACAGACTGACGACGCGAAACGGTGACATAACCGGCTCATCCGACCACGCTCGATAGCGCTGGACAGCGGTCGCCGTCTGAAGGAATGGGAGCGAGCAATGGGCTTCGTCCAAGAGGATCAGACTATCGTTGGCGGCCAGTCCTGCGTGAACCGGGGCCATTCCAATCCGACCGTTGTAACTGCGGAACAGGATGCTGGACCCTATCTGATCGACGGTGCAAGCGATGATCGCTGGCTGGGACGGTAGGCGAACCCAAGCGTTGGCCCGCGGGATCCCTCCGCGCAATCGTTCGTGCCCCAGGGGAGCCAGCCCCGGCCCGGCCAGCCTGCGCAATCGTTCAGCGACCTCGTTCACGACCGGTGACATCCCGCCATTAGGCTTGGCGAGCAGTCCCGCCATCCTTCCCGCCCGGCCGAACGCTTGGTCTACGATGATGCGGCGGTCCACAACGAAGAAGATCCGACGAGGCGCTCGGCGTTCCGCAGCTGGGCGGTCGTACTCGAGCGCGAGCGTGAAGACTGCGATCTCCAGTGTCGACGTCTTTCCACTGGCTGTCGGAAGGTTGAGCACGTCCGGCCACCCACTCTCGGCCACCTCTTCGACAAGTCTGACCTGCCAGCGAAACGGCGCATCGCCGGTTACCGCTCTGTGGAACTCTGGGAAGTCTGCGACGTTCAATTCACGCATAGCGCCCCCTGGACTCAAGCTGACGGAACAACCCGTATCCGAGGTAGCGTCCGGCACCAACGAGAACCGGTCCCTCTACGTCTCGATCGAAGACGAGCACCGCGTGCGAGAATGGCCGGATGCTCCGCTCCCGAGGCTTTCGAAGCCCACCGAACGCAGGAGAAGGTGGCACTCCGTCCAGCGGCGAAATGTGACTGAGGCGGACTTCGACCGGCCGGGGCAAGCCCACGCGCTCGCAGGCATCCGCGACGACCGCCTGCTTTTCCCGTAGGTCCCGCGTATAGCGGTCGAACACGACGGGCGTCACCGAGGCCCAACATTGCGCGGGTTTCGTCCATGTCTCCGCGCGCAGAGTCTTAAGCGGCAACTCCGTAATGACCGGCTCAATGCGCCACCGACCGAGGGTTCCCATTCGAAGATGGCCCGGCTTCCCGTCGTCCGGACGGGATACAAGCGGAAGCACGGCTTCCAGACAGCGTTGCCGTTCCGCTTCACCCAATGTCCGCGGAAGCGCGATCGCGAGCCCGCGAATTCCCCCATCGCCATGTCTATCGCCGACAAAGGCGAGCGGGAGAAATGCCATGTGCGGTGCCACAGCAGGCCGTCCGTCGGGCTCGTGGCCGCTGATGTAGGATGGAACCGGATCGCGAGCGGTTGCGATGACCGCTCTCCGGAAGTAGCCGATTACCGCCTGCGTGTCTTCCAGACCAAGCTTTCGAAACCTTTCGCCGGTGCTCGGCCTCAACTGGAAGATGAACAGCTCCGGAGAAAAGATGCTGTGCGGAACACTAGTCATTACCGCCGGCGGACCGTACGGCTGATTTGCTGTGACCTCAGGTCGAACAGAAGCAGCGAAGCGGGCTTCCAGTTCGGCGAGCAGTCCCGGCAGGGCAACACGGAGCCGGCTGGTCGGGGTCTTCGAGTCAGGGACATAGTTCGGCGGTGGAACGCGGTTGGCGTCGCTTTCCAACCACACCTGGACGAGCGAAGACGAATGCCCGATCCGTGTTACCTTGTCGCATAGCCGCGCCAAAGCGTCGAGCAGTTCTGCGGCCAATCCACCATCCACCGGCCAGATGAACCATACGACATCCTCGTGTGGTACCGAACGAGCGAACTCCCGCGGTTGCCGCGAACGTCGATCCGGGAGGATCTTGACCGCTTGCTTCGCGACCTCCGCGGACGCAGTGGTGGGATCAGTCCGGGACGAAATCTCTACATCGTTGACAGGCACGAATGTCGTCACCAGGGCACCATGCTCCGCTGGAGAAGCATAGATGTGCGGCGCACTCTGCGCCTCCAGCCACTCGAGCACTCGTCGCTCGGCCAACTCTTCGGACGTCGGCGGCTCGCTGACCGTTTCGAAATGGGCTGCCGCGAGAGCCATGAACAGCCGCGCCGGATGCGGGGGCCATTCCGGGCCGCCGTCCGGGTCCGCCGCCACGGCCCAACCGCAGACATAGCGGACTCCGATGGCTATCACGCTTCCTCCTCGGCCTCGATCCTCGCAGCGTCGAGCTCCTGACTGCGACGCACTAGCTCCAGGAGCTGTTCCGAAGGCTGCAGTTCGATTGGGGCCTCCCGCCACGGAAGCCCCCTGCTCCTGGCGTCGTCGATCGCCTGCGCGAGGAGTTCGAGGGCCTGGTCACCCGTCAGCTTGAAACGCCTCGGTTCAGACCCGGGCCGACCAAGCAGTTCCCACTCTGGCTCATCGTCGGCCACGAGTACACATCGGGACCGAAGGTCGTACCCGCGATCAGTTGCCAGCGTCGCTGCGCACAGACCCAGCGCGGCGATGGCGGTACGCGCCGCCAGGTCGACTTCAGGACTTCGCGCGCCGTTCAGCGGAAACTGCAATCGACGCAGAGCGGGCAAGGAGAGGACAGTCGTATGGAGTGCGTACTCCATCGTGACGCCTCCAGGCGCAATGTTGCCCATTCGAGCCTCCTGGCCGGAAATGGGATCCCGTCCTTTGGCGCCCTTCCCATACTCCACAAATCCTGGAGCCACGTTGCCATGACCGATCTCGGACGGCCTACCCTCCTTAACCTTTCTGGGGCGACCGTTCTTGTCCTTCAGCGCTCTGTCCGCATCGAGCGTCCACGTGCCGCCCTCGGCCTCGTAGATGGTGGCAGCTTCCCGGCGAATACCTACACAATCGATCCGTCCGCCGGTTCGAACGCCGAACTCGACGCCGACGCCAACGATCTCCGACGTGATCCCCCGCTCGAACTTCGCGCCTAGACCACCCTTCGGCCCATGAGAGTCCCACATACCCAGTAATAAGGATGTGGGAGACAGCTCGAAGACCGGGGTAGCATTTCGCGCGCTGGCACTGTTCAGCCCCTTGCCTTCGTCCGACTCTCGAAATGGGCGGCCTTTGTACATGCTGTCCCGCAGAATGGCGTCCGCTACTCGGTGCGGGGCTTGGAGGCTCGTAACCCTTCCAATTTCGTCGAGAAGGCCCTGAGAACTCGAAAAGTCCACCACGACCAGCGGCAGGCTCAGTCGACCTTCGTCCACGGCCTCCTGGAGCGCTTCCTCCATCCTGTTCGCCTGAGACTGGACAGAATCGAGCAGAACGCACTCCTTAACTTCCTCGCCGATCCGACGGCGCTCGACCGCGTACACCGCCCCGACATATGTGGGAGGGAACACCTTGTCTCCGGGGCCGCCCGCGGGCTGCAGACGCAGCCGGCGACGGAGGGCCGCGTGCGTGCCGGCAACCGCGTCTCGCAGTTCGTTCAGTGTTAGGGTTCCATCCATGCTAGCGCCTCCTTGGAAGATGGTGGTGGATCAGTGAGGCCGCCCGTTGCATCGGGCGGAATCTTCAAGGTTGAATCTTACCACCTACCTCTGACACTTCTTCAATGGGGTCCCGAAGACCGGGAAAGCGATTGCAGCGGCCGCTCTAGGAAGGCGGACGGCGACGCCGGATACGGCGCAGGATCCAGGTAGTGATAGTCATTGCGACCGCGCTGGCAGCGCCCTGGGCAATGGCGAGTACGATGTCGATGAGTTGATAGCGCCGATCCCGAAGCACGCGATTGACTGCGCGATCCAACTTAGGTCATCTACCTCTTACACTCAAGGGTATCTTGAAATCCGATCGGATACGCTGGACCCTCTCGCCCTCGCCCGCACATAGTTGCCAGCCAGGTGCCGACCTGCGACGATGATCTGAGAACTTGCGGCACTCTCAATGATCCAAGAATCACACCGAAATGGGCGTCTCTCCCACCCCCGTCCAGCTCCACGTCGGCGACGAAACCGTCTCCGCGCTGCTGCTCTCGCCCCCCGCCCCGCGGGCACTCTACGTCTTCGGCCACGGCGCCGGGGCCGGCATGGAGCAGCCGTTCATGGCCGCCGCCGCCCGGGCGCTCGCCGGGCGCGGAATCGCCACGCTCCGCTACAACTTCCCCTACATGGAGCATCGCCGCGGACGCCCCGACCGCCACCCGGTGCTCTTCGAGACAGTCCGCGCGGCGGTGGACGCGGCAGCGAACGCGCTCCCCGGCGTGCCGCTCATCGCCGGCGGCAAGTCGATGGGCGGGCGGATGACCTCGATGGCCCAGGCCGGGTCTTCGCTCCCCGGCGT
This sequence comes from uncultured Gemmatimonas sp., assembly GCA_964544905.1. Classification (GTDB taxonomy): domain Bacteria; phylum Gemmatimonadota; class Gemmatimonadetes; order Longimicrobiales; family Longimicrobiaceae; genus WHSP01. The sequence goes on along the minus strand of CAZJEH010000032.1, from coordinate 13,972 downwards.
CCGCGGGCTGGTCTTCTACGGCTTCCCCCTGCACCCCGCGGGTAGGCCGGGCACGGACCGCGCGGAGCACCTCGCGAACGTCCACATCCCCATGCTGTTCCTGCAGGGGACGCGCGACACGCTCGCCGAGGCGGAGCTGATCCGTTCGGTTACGGATTCGCTGGGCGCGCGGGCATCCCTGCACATGATCGAGGGGGCGGACCACGGCTTCCACGTGCTGAAGCGGTCGGGCCGTACCGACGCGGAGGTGATCGACCAGCTCGCGGCTGAAGTCGAGGCGTGGCTGGTCGCGCGGGCGGGGCTGTAGGAAAGCGAGGCGGGCGGACGAGCTCGTTCGTCGGCCGAGCCTGGGGGCCAGGCAAGCCGGACGCATCGCGCCCCTGGTGTCGCCTCCTGCGGTCCCCGCCGGCGCTGACCGCTGCGTCGCGATCGCCGCGTGCCGCCGACAAGGTCGGACCAGGGCCGTCTGTCCGCGGCCGGCAGTGGCGCTCGGATGGCGGCAAGTGGCTCCTCGAGTCGCTGGACTTCCCACGGTTCGCCGTGCCGGAGCTCGAACGCCGGCCGAGCTGGACCGGCATCATGAACGTCCAACGGTCCGACACACGGCCGGCGCACTGACGCTACTGGCCCCAACCGAACGAACGATTCCGGCCGACTCTCCCGGCCGCACGTCCCACTTGATTCTTGAGGGGGCAGCGAACTATCCCTGATGGACGCCGTCCATCCCAACCCCAACACCTCCCGGATCGATGAAGCCGATTCATCCACTCCCTGTAATTGCCGCGCTCGTTCTCAGCCTTGGTGCGTGCACCACGTCGCGCCCCGAGCAAGCGGGAGGGGAAACCGCCGTCTCGATGGCGCAGGCCCCCGTTCGCAACATCATCTTCATGGTGGCGGACGGCACCGGGCCCGGGCTCTGGTCCGTCGCCGCGTTCGCGTCCGACGATCTCGCGGTGGCGCGGATGTCGGTGGCCGGGCTCGTCGACACGCGGGCCGCGAGCCACCGCGTCACGGACAGCGCCGCCGGAGCCAGCGTCTACGCGACCGGCGAGCGCACCACGAACCGAACGATCAGCGTCACCGCGGAGTGTCCCGTACCTCGCGCGAACGACGCTACCCCCCGCCCCTGGCCGGACGGCTGCGAGCCGCTCGACACCTGGTTCCGACTCGCCATGGAGAAGGGGAAGGCCGGCGGGCTCGTCACCACGACGAGCGTCGTCGACGCGACGCCCGCGGCGTTCGTCGCCAACTCCCCGAGCCGCTACTGGGCCGAACCGATCGCCCTCCAGATGTCCGAGGCGGGGCTCGCGGTCCTTCTGGGCGGAGGTCGCCGACCCTTCACGCCCGAAGGCCGGGAGGACGGCCGCGACCTCCTCTCAGCGATGTGCGCGGCCGCCGACTGCTTCATGTCGGCGGAGGAATTCGCGGGGTACCGGCCGTCCGATCGGCCACTGATCGGGTTGTTCGCCGGCGGTGACATGGATTCCGCCGCCCCCCGCACGATCTCGTTCCCCGACATGGTCGAGGCCGCGCTCGCCCGGCTCGAGCGCAGCCCGAACGGCTTCGTCGCGATGTTCGAGAGCGAATCCACCGACAACGCGACTCACGACAACGAGCCGCTCGAGGTGATCGCGGACCGGATCGTCGAGTTCGACCGCGGGGTGGGCGTGGCGCTCGACTTCGCCCGCAGGACGCCCGGCACGCTGCTCGTCGTCACGAGTGACCACGAGACGGGGGGGCTCACGCTCGTGGGCTCGGGCACGGATTTCCGAGTCGAGTATTCCACCGGCGACCATACGGGCTCCCTCGTCCCCCTCTTCGCGGATGGTCCCCGCGCGGCGCAGTTCGGCGGCTTCAGGCGGAACTACGAGATCGGGAGGATGCTGTTCGACATCGTCCGCGAGTGGTAGGGCGCGGCCATCGTCCGGCGATGCCGTGTCGGGCTGGCGGGCCGCCGGTCCGCTCGCGTGCGGCGGCCCCTTCTCGGTTCCCGGCGCGACTCCCGCGCCGGGGCTCACCAGGATGCGATCGGAACGATGACGAGACGGGTTGCGGCCCCGGCGCTGGCGACGCTCCTGGGGCTGCTGGGATCGGCGATGACCGCGATGGGGCAGGTCGGCGGGGTCACGGGCGTTCCCGTTTCCCTCACCGTCGACCTCGACCGCCGGGTCGGCGAGATGTACCCGATGTGGGCGTACTTCGGCTACGACGAGGCCAACTACACCTACACCTGGGAAGGGCAGAAGCTGCTGACGGAGCTGGCGGAGCTGAGCCCGGTGCCCGTCTACGTCCGTGCCCACCAGATGCTCAACACGGCCGAGGGGAACCCCATCGGCTTCAAGTGGGGCTCGACCAACGTCTACACGGAGGACGCGGCGGGCAATCCGGTCTACGACTGGAGGATGATGGACCGCATCGTCGACACCTGGATCGAGCGGGGGATGAAGCCGCTCATGGAGATCGGCTTCATGCCCAAGGCCCTCTCGACGAATCCGGAGCCGTACCGTCACGACTGGCTGCCGGGCGATCCGTACGGAGAGATCTACACGGGCTGGGCATATCCACCGACGGACTACGAGAAGTGGGGTGAGCTGGTCTACCAGTGGGTCCTGCACTCGGTCGAGCGCTACGGGCGCGAAGAGGTCGAAGGCTGGTGGTGGGAGCTGTGGAACGAGCCGGACATCGATTACTGGCAGGGAACGGTCGAGGAGTACCTGAAGCTGTACGACTACACGGCGGCGGCGGTGAAGCGGGCCCTCCCGACCGCCCGCATCGGCGGGCCACACGTCACCGGTGGCGGCTACGAGTTCATGCGCACGTTCCTCGAGCACGTCACGAGCGGCACGAACCACGTGACGGGCGAGCGGGGGTCACCGATCGACTTCATCGCCTTTCACGCGAAGGGGTCGCCGCAGTTCATCGACGGGAGGGTTCGCACGAACATGCAGCCCGAGCTGCGGAGCGTGGATCGGCACTTCGAGATCATCGCATCGTTCCCGGAGCTGCGCGACCTGCCGGTGATCATCGGCGAGGCGGATCCGGAGGGGTGCGCGGCGTGCTCGGTCGCCTCCGGGTCGCGGCAGAACGCCTACCGCAACGGCACGATGTACTCGAGCTACACGGCCGCGTCCTTCGCGCGTATGTACGAGCTGGCAGACAAGCATCGAATCAACCTGCAGGGAGTCACGAGCTGGTCCTTCACCTTCCCCGAGCAGCCCTGGTTCGACGGGTTCCGCGAGCTCGCAACGAACGGCGTCGACAAGCCCGTCCTCAACGTCTTTCGGATGTTCGGAATGATGGGGGGCGACCGGGTAGAGGTGCGGGGCAACGCGATGGGAGCGGACGAGATCATCGCCAGCGCGGTCCGCGGCGAGCGCGCCGACGTGAGCGCCCTCGCCAGCCGGGACGGTGACGAGGCCGCCATCATGGTCTGGAACTACCACGATGACGACCTGCCCGCGCCGGACGCGGCGGTCTCCCTGAGGGTCGAGAACCTGCCCGCTAGGCGCGCGCTCCTCCATCACTACCGGATCGACGACGAGCACAGCAACGCCTACTCCCTCTGGCTCGAGATGGGCGCGCCTCAGCAGGTTTCGCGCGCTCAGCACGAAGAGCTGGAGAAGGCCGGCAAGCTCGAGTTGCTCGACGCGCCCCGGTACGTTGCGGTCGAGAATGGTACCGCGACGATCGAGTTCAGTCTTCCGCGTCAGGGGGTATCCCTGATCCGCCTCACCTGGGACGAGTAGTGGTCTGGGGCAAAGGGGTGAGTTCCACTTTCCGCCTCGCGGAACCATGCCACCCGGAGCGCGGCGGGAGATGAGGCTGCGTTCAGCGTCTCGACGCGCTCGCTCGAGAGGCTTTCCGCGGGTTTCCCGGCTCGGATACGTTCCGAGGGCGGCGATTGCCTGGGTGCTGTTGGTGGCCGGGGCCTCGTGCGGGCCCGCCGGTGCCGCCCAGCGGGGCGACGGCGACCCGGCCCTCGTCTTCCGACTCGCCAATGAGCTCACCCCCGACGGGAAGATCTGGGACGTCTCGAGGCTGTTCAAGGAAGAACTCGAGAAGGCGTCGCCGGACGGGCGGATCGCCGCCGGCGAGATCGAGGTCGTCTTCTACGACCAGGGGATGGTCGGCACCGAGCGCCAGCTCCTCGAGAACGCCTACTTCGGGGTGATGGAGGTCGTGCAGATCAACTCCTCCGTCGTGACCACGATCGACCCGGCGTACAGCCTCTTCGACCTCCCGTACATCTTCGTCAGCGACGAACACCACAGGGCGGTCCTCAACGGGGCCATCGGCGACGATTTCCTGGGCCGGCTGCGCGCACACGGTCTCCAGGGGCTCGGCTTCTACGGCCTCGGCTTCCGGAACATGTTCTACAAGGCGCCGGCCGGCGGGTGCATCTCGACTCCCGAGGAGCTGCGCGGGCTGAAGATGCGAGTGATCGAGAGTCCCATCATGATCGACGCCGTGAACGCGATGGGGGCAAGCGCCACCCCGGTGCCGTTCTCCGAGCTGTTCCAAGCCCTCCGAACCGGCGTGGTCGACGGCGCGGACAACGCCGCCCGCATCTTCACCTCTTCCCGCTTCTACGAGACCGGCACCGACTGCTTCACCGCCACCGAGCACTTCACCAACCAGCACGTCCTGGTGGCGAACGCCGATTGGTTCGATGGGCTCGAGCCGAAATACCGGGAGCGGATCCTGGAGGTGGCACGCGCGATCGTTCCCGAGTTCCAGCAGATCTGGGATGAAGCGGAGCAGGCGGCGCTCGCGGAGATGGCCGGTCACGGAGTCACCGTCAATGAGGTGGCGGACAAGGCAGCGTTCATGGAGCGGGTCGAGCCGGTGTCGGAGCGGTTCCTCCGCGACTATCCCGAGGTCCCCCGCGAGCTGTACGACCGCATCCGCTCCGCCGCGGGAGTCGCGCCGTGATCTTCCGCCAGCTCGACCGCCTGCTGGACACCCTGCTCTTCATCGTGCTCGCCGCGATGAGCGCGATCGTGGCGGCCAACGTGTTCTGCCGCTTCGTGCTCAACTTCTCGATCTACTGGGGTGACGAGGCCGCCCAGGCGCTGCTCGTCTGGCTCACCTTCCTGGGTGCGGCGGTCGCCGTGCGCGAGCGGGCGCACTACCGCTTCGACTACCTCGCCCGGCGGTCGCGCGGACGCACTCGCTTCCTGCTCGCGGTCGTGAGCCGGGTTGTCGCCATCGCGGCGATTCTCGGGCTCCTCTACTGGAGCGCGCGGGTCGCGTGGGGGATCCGGCCGTGGATCATGCCGGCGATGGAGATCAGCCGGGTGTGGGTCTACGCAGCCGGTCCGATCGGGAGCGCGTTCATGCTCGCCTACGCGCTGCGCGATCTCCTGCTCGTGATTCGCGAGCATCGGGTACCGCCCGAACCCGCCGCGGCGACGTGATCGCCCACCAGCGTTGCGGATCCGATCGGCGGGTCGGGGCGCGAACGTCGCCGGACCACCAACGCACGCATGCCGTCCTTCGAGCCGCCCAGCCAGCGGGGCGCCACGCCCGCCCCGACGCCCGGAAGTGATCCCCGCATGACGGCCATCCTCCTCGTCACCTTCGTCGTCCTCCTGCTGCTCGACGTGCCGGTCGCGTTCAGCATGTTGCTGTCCTCGCTGGCGGCGCTCCTCTACCTCGGCATTGATCCGATCATGGTGGGCCTGGAGACGACCCGATCGCTCTCCAACTTTTACGCCTTCCTGGCCGTCCCCTTCTTCATCCTGGCCGGGGAGATCATGAGCCAGGGTGGGCTCTCGGAGCGGTTGATCGCGTTCGTGAAGTCGCTCCTGGGCCATCGGCGCGCGGGCCTGCCCTTCGTGACCGTCGTGTCATCGCAGCTGTTCGGCGCCGTCTCCGGGGCCTCCGCGGCGACCTGCGCGGCGATCGGAGGGATGATGATCCCCGAGCTGGACAAGAACGGCTACTCCAGGCCCTTCGCGACGGCCCTCGCGGCCTGCGCGGGAACGACCGGCGCGCTCATCCCGCCGAGCATCGCGATGATCATCTACGGCACGGTCGCGAACGTCTCGATCGAGCAGCTCTTCATCGCCGGGATCGTACCGGGCATCCTGGTGGGAGTCGGGTTGATGTTCGCCAGCGTCCGGCTCTCCCGCCGTTACGACGTGCGGATCGAGCCTCGCGCCCCGTTCCGCGACGTGGCTCGGACGGCGAGGGCCGCGCTGGGCACCTTCGTGCTCGGGGTGATCATCTTCGCGGGCATCATGGGCGGGGTGTTCACGGCCACCGAGGCTTCGGCGGTAGCGGTCGTGTACGCCCTGGGGATCGGCCTGTTCGTCTACCGGCAGATCACCCCGCGCGATCTGCCGGGGATCTTCGTGTCGGCGGCCCGCACCACGGCCGCTCTCGGCTTCGTGCTCGCCTGCGCCGCGCTCTTCGCCTGGACATTCGGCATCGGGAAGGTACCCGAAGTGGTCACCGCGGCGTTGCTCGGCGGAACGGAGACGTTCGTCCGCCTCTTCGCGCGAGATCTATCGCCCGAGCAGTTCGCGATGGTGCACCGGGTGGTCGTGCTTCTCGTGCTCAATGTGGCACTGCTGATGATCGGGACCGTGCTGGACGTGGCGCCCGCGCTCCTGATCGTCGTACCGGTGCTGCTGCCGGTGGCCGAACAGATCGGAATGGGGTCGGGGCTGGCCGCGATCCAGTTCGGGGTGATGGTTGTATCGAACCTGATCATCGGCCTGGTCACCCCGCCCGTAGGAACGACCCTCTTCGTCGCCAGCGGCGTCGGCCGGGTCGAGGTCGCCGAACTGGTGCCGCACGTGCTACGCTTTCTGGGGATGATGCTCATCGTACAGTTGCTCATCACCTTCGTTCCCCCGGTCACGACGGCTCTCCCGTCGCTGATGTAGGCGCCGGCGTGAACCATCGCCCCATGCGAACCCGCTCTCCCTCGATCCCTGGATGAAGATCACCGAGATCCGTACCCGCGTCGTGCAGTGGAAGGGTGACACCGTACCGCTCCCGCCGCACTTCTGCACCAATCCGATGGACCTGCTGGCGCGGCAAGAATCCACGATGAGCACGTTCACCTTTCACGGCTGGCTCATCGTGGAGGTGTTCACCGACGCCGGCCTCGTCGGCATCGGCAACGCCGGCCTCGCGCCGCAGATCACCAAGCGGCTGATCGACCTGTACCTGAAGCCGCTGCTGATCGGACAGGACCCGTGGGACATCGAGTTCCTCTGGCAGCACATGTACCGGAAGACGATGGCCTTCGGGCGCAAAGGCATCGCCATGGTCGCGATCAGCGCGGTGGACATCGCCCTGTGGGACCTGCTCGGGAAGTCGGCCGGCCAGCCCGTCTATCGGTTGCTCGGCGGGCGGACGAAGCCGCGCATCCCGGTCTACGCGAGCCGCCTCTACAGCACTCCCCTTGACGAGCTGGCGGAGGAGGCACGGAAGTACAAGGAAGAGGGCTATCTGGCGATGAAGCTGCGGTTCGGCTGGGGACCCACCGACGGGGCGCCTGGCATGCAGCGCAACCTGGACCTCGTCCGCACCGTCCGCGAGACGGTCGGCGACGAGATCGACATCATGGCCGACGCCTACATGGGATGGACCCTGGACTACGCTCGGCGAATGCTGCCGTTGCTGGAGTCGTTCAACCTCCGCTGGCTCGAGGAGCCGGTGATCCCCGACGACATCCAGGGCTATGCCGAGCTGAGGCGTTGGGGACGCATCCCCATCGCCGGGGGGGAGCACGAGTTCACCCTGTACGGGTTCCGCGAACTGATCGAGGCGCGCGCGGTGGACTACATCCAGTTCGACACGAATCGCGTGGGCGGGATCTCACAGGCGCGGAAGATCGCGGCGCTGGCCGAAGCCCATTCCATCCCCGTCATCCCCCATGCCGGGCAGATGCACAACTATCACATCGTCATGGCCAGCCTCAACTCGCCGATGGCCGAGTTCTTCCCGGTAGTCGACGTCGAGGTCGGGAACGAGCTGTTCTGGTACATCTTCAAGGGTGAGCCGCGGCCGAGCGAAGGGTTCATCGATCTCCGCGAGGACGTGCCGGGCTTGGGATTGGAGGTCAACGAGGAAGCGCTCGCGCAGTTCTCCGTGGAGGAGTGATCCGGCGATCGAAGCGAGTCCGGCAGGCCGACTGGGGCAGGGCCAGGTCGACGTGGACCTGGCCCCTTGTCGTTTCGCCCGTCGCAACCGGGAGGTCGGATGGCCGGACCGTCAGCCGCGAAGAATCGGAGTATGCGCAGCTGGTCGCGGGCGACCGAGCCTTACTGTCCCAGCCCCCCGCCCCCACCCGACTCATCCGCCACCACCCGCCGGTTGCTCTGGGGCGGACGCCCGAAGTTCAGGCTGAACGAGAGCGTCGCGCGCCGGATCCGGTTGTTCGTGCGCCCGGTCTGCTGGTGCCCATCATTGCTGCTGGTGAAGGTCGTCCTGGACAGGTTGAACGGGTCTACGATCGACAGCGTGATCGTGCCCCGGTCGTCGTACACCCGCTGTGTCATCGCCAGGTTCAGCTGGCGCGTTTCGGAGCGGCGGCCCTGCGGTGACGCGTCCCCGGGTGAGTAGAAGGCCGTCGTCTGCACGCGCAGCGTGGGAGTGACGTTGGTGATGAGGCTGAGGTTCGCGTTGAAGAGGCGGACATCGTCGGAGCCGGTGCCCTCGACGTCCGTGACCTCCCACCAGAGGCGCCGCAGGTTGAATCCGAGATTGCCACTGAACGGCCCCCATTGCCGCAGCGACGCGTTCACGCCTACCCCCTCCATGCCCGCGGTGGCGATGTTGCGCGGGGTCATCGTCGCGACGCCATTCTCATCGACGGTCCGGATCCGGTCCCACAGGTCGGACCCGCGGAAGACGTGCGGCGACACGCGCAGCGTGCCCAGACCGCCGGTCCACGACGCGTCCACGCTGAACTCGTGCAGATCGGCCGGGGTCAGCCCGGGGTTGCCGACGGAACGGTTGAAGGGATCGGCCGGCGTGGTGTTCAACGGGTTCAGCACGTTCGCCTGTGGGCGCTGGATCCGCTTGGCGTACGACACCCGGAGCTGCTTGCCCTCACCGGCCTCGTAGCTCACGGTCGCGCTTGGGAAGAGTCCCGTGTGCTCGGTCAGGATCGGTGCCGAGAGGTCGCTCGCCCAGACTCGGCCGTCGACCCGCTCCGCGCGCAGTCCAGCCTGAGCCGCGAACCGGCCCATCCTCCGCTGAATGTTGACGTAGCCCGCGTGCGAGTCCTCGGTGTAGCGGAACCGATCGTCGAAGTCGACGCTCTGCTCGGTCTCACGACGGTAGATTTCCCCCTCCTGCCCCATCGTGTTGCCGCGGAAATTCCCGCGATACCCGACGTCGACCTGGATCTGTTCGTCCAACGGCTTGCTCAGATCGGCCTGGACCGACCACACCGACTCGTGGTTGCTGGTGGCGACGCCCGTGAGCCCCGGCGGGTCGTCGAGCCGGACGCCGCCGAGCGTCTGGTCGAAGTGCAGGCTTCGCGTGGCGAGGTCGCTACCGTTGCGATTGTAGCGCAGTTCCGCGGAGAACTCGTTGCGCTGCGGCTCGAGGACGTACCGGTAGCCGATCGCGCCGTATCCGTTGCCGTTGTCGTTGTCGTCGAGGTTCTCGCGCTCGTAGCGCTCGGTCGCGGCACGCTCCGCGTCGAGATGGATGAACCGCGAGAGCGCCTCTTCCTCGGAGCTGCCCGCGTTGCCGCGGACGATGCCCCAGACCGTCGAGCGCTGGGAGAGCTTCAGCTCGGCGGTGAGATCGGCGCCGCCGCTCAACCCGTCCCTCCGCCGATCGGCATCCTGCTGCAGGAAGGTGGTCGGCGTCGCCACCAGGTTCTGACGCAGGTCGGAGGTGCTCGTGTTCGACTGGCTCAGGTTCAGGGTCCCGCCGCCGAACAACGTCACCCGCCCGATCTGATAGTTGAGGCGCGTGGAGAACCCCTGCGTCCCCCGCGTCCCGGCGTTGGCGGACACGGAACCGCTGAAGCCGAGTTGTGCGTCGCGCCGCAGGACGATGTTGACGATGCCGCCCTGCCCCTCCGCCTCGTACCGCGCCGACGGGTTGGGGATGTACTCGATCCGCTCGATCCGGTCGGCGCGGAGGCTCTGCAGGAACGCGGTCCGGGCCGACCCCTGCATCGGGAGCGGGCGCCCGTCGAGGAAGATCTGCGGCTCGCCACCCCGCGCGCGGACGTTGTCGTCCACGTCGACCTCGAGCTCGGGGATGGCCCGAAGCGCGTCCGTCGCGGAGCCGCCCTGAACGCTCGGCATCTCCCGCACGTTGTAGACGGAACGGTCGACCTGGTAGCTGACCGCGGAGCGCTCACCCTCGACGGTGATACCCTCCAGCGCAACGGCCTGGGGCACCAGCGCGACGACGCCGAGGTCGTGCACCGGTTGCATCGCGGAGATCCGGACGTCGCGGCGGGCGCTCGTGTGACCGATGAGCGCGATCTCCACGCTGAAGTCGCCGTCGGGGATCCCCTGCCGCGCGAATCGGCCCCCCTCACCGGTCAACGTGGTCGCGACCACGGTCGAGTCGGCGACTCGCCGGATGATCACATTGGCCGCGACAAGCGGCGCGCCGGTCCCCTCCGCTACGGCGGCGCCGGTGATGCTGCCTCTACCGGCGGGGGCACCCTGGTCCTGCGCCAGCGCCCGCCCAGCCCACAGCACCAACGCCGCGGCGAGCACGATCGGCCTCCATGTCTTCATGTCCCCTCTCCCTACCTCATTGTTCGGCGGCGCTGGACGTCGGTACCTTACATCAGCCGGCCGCTCCCGCATGCGGGAGGTTCACGGCTCCACGGCGTCCCGATTCGCTCGCTTGGTCCGGCGCGATCGCTGGATGGTGTCGACCGGCATCCGTACGAGAGCCGACGGCAGGCGGTTTCAGCGCTCGGACGATCGGGACCTTCGGGAGATGTGCCGGACCCCGGGCGGACGGACCGCTACGGCACAAGCGGGAGGGAACAGGGAGTTGTAGAACTAGAGTTGGGGATGATCGGCCGCTGGTACGAGATCATCATCCGTGGACGACAACCGCTTTCGATCACCAAGGAGCGTGTCATGACCTCGAACCTCGTTCCCGCATCCCTGCGGCGGAGGGGCATTCAGGCGTATCTGGCCGGTGGAGTGGCGCTGGGGCTGGCCGCGGCTACGCCACTCGCCGCACAGCCCGGACCGCAGCAGCCGCCGCCCCGGATCGTCACCGTGGTGGAGGGATTGGAGAACCCATGGGGGCTCGCGTTCCTGCCGAACGGCGACCTGCTGGTCACAGAGCGGCCGGGTCGGCTGCGGATCGTCAGCAACGGGCAGCTCTCAGAGCCAATCTCCGGGGTGCCCGAAGTCTTCGCCCGCCAGCAGGGCGGTCTGCTCGACGTCGCGCTGCACCCCAACTTCGAGCAGAACCGGCTCGTCTACCTCTCGTACGCCAAGGGAACGAACGAGAGCGCGACGACGGCCATCGCCCGCGGCCGGCTCGAAGGCAGCGCGCTCGTGGACGTTCAGGAGATCTTCGTCGCCGACGCCTGGTTCCCCGGCGGAATCCAGTTCGGGTCACGCATCGTCTTCGATGACGAAGGCTACATGTTCGTCTCGATCGGCGACCGCAACGTGCGGCCGGTGCTCGGCCAGGGGGCGTCACACCCGGCGCAGGATCTGTCGAGCCACGCTGGGAAGATCCTCCGCCTCCGCGACGACGGTACGCCGGCGCCCGGCAACCCGTTCGCCGACCACCCCGGCGCCAAGCCGGAGATCTGGGCGTACGGGATCCGCAGCCCGCAGGGCCTGGCCATCCACCCCGTCACGCGCGAGCTGTGGATGACGGAGCACGGCCCGCAGGGCGGCGACGAGCTCAACCTGATCGTCCGCGGCGGGAACTACGGATGGCCGGTGATCGGCTACGGGGTGATGTACGGCGGCGAACCCATCCACGAGGCCCGCGAGATGGAGGGGATGGAGTTGCCGGTCTACTATTTCCTTCCGTCGCCGGGCCTGTCCGGGCTCGCCTTCTACGTCGGGGACGGGTTCCCCGCCTGGAACGGCAGCGCCTTCCTCGGCGGCCTCGCGGGGCAGACGCTCTTCCGGCTCGCGCTCGACGGCACGAGGGTGAGGCAGATCCAGCGCCTGCTGGTCGACCAGGCCCAGCGCGTCCGCGACGTGCGGGTCGGCCCTGACGGGTTCATCTACGTGCTGTTCGACAGCCCGCAGGGGAAGATCATCCGGCTCGAGCCGGGCGATCCGCCGAGGCAGCAGTAGTCGCGAGGGGTTGTCGAGGGGCGGCCGGCGGGAGTTTCCCGGCCGCCCCTCTCGTTTTACGCCGCCCACGATCGGAGCCAGATCCGCACCGGCTGATCACGGCGGCGTCGGGGTTGCGTCCTCTCGCTCTTCGTGGACGGCCGGGTAGTTCGACATCGGTCGCTACACGCAGCTCCAGGAACGATCCGCGAGGTAGTCCGAACCTGCAATCGTCCCGCGTCCCGGATCACGCCGCGATGACCGGCGTTGCCGTTCCGGAACCGGCGGAGAGAGGTTGCCCGCCATGGACGGACATCGCACGCGCCTTCCCCGCGTCGCCATCGCCGCACTGAGCAGCTTTGCCGCGGCGACGCTTCTCGCCCCGTCCCCCGTGCACGCCCAGGGCGAGGACGAGGAACCACTCGCCTCGAGTGCCTACCCGCGCGTCTTTCTCGACTGCCAGGGCCGGGCCCCCTGCGACGAGACGCACTTCCGCAGGGAGATCCGCTTCGTCAACTGGGCACAGGACCGCGAGGATTCCGACGTCCACGTCATCGTCACGAGCGAGGAGGTCGGAGGCGGCGGGAGCCGCATCGTCCTCGACTTCATCGGACGTGGTCGCATGGAAGAGCTGACGGACCGACTGACCTTCACGAGCGCGGGAACCGACGTGTACGCTGAGACCCGCGACGGTCTCACGCAGACACTCCGGCTCGGGCTCGTGCGCTACGCGGTGGCGAACGGTCTGGGTGACCGGTTCACCCTGCAGTTCGAGGACGATGGCGAGCCGCCCGCTCCGGGCGTCGACAGCGAACCCGCCGGCGCGGCACAGGATGACCCCTGGAACTACTGGACCTTCCGCATCGGTCTGTCCGGCGACCTCGACCTCCGCGAGACGGCGAAAGACTTCGAGTTCAGCCCATCGCTATCCGCCGAGCGGATCACGGAGGACTGGAAGATCGCGCTGGGGTTCGACGCGAGTGCGGAACGCAGCAGCCGCCAGCTGTCCGATGGCCGGGAAGTCCGCGACGACCGCGACGAGTGGGACCTCGAGACACTGGTCGTCAAGAGCATCTCCAACCACTTGTCGCTGGGCCTCACCGTGGACGGCGGCAGCTCCGTCGCCCAGAACCAGGACGCGCGGATCGCCATCGCCCCGGCCGTCGAGTACAACTACTTCCCGTACAGCATGTCCAACCGGCGGCAGCTCATCGTCCAGTATTCGAACGGGGTTCAATACTCGGACTACCGCGAGGAGACGATCTTCAACGTGACGTCGGAAGTCCGACCGGAGCACGAGCTGGAGATCCGGTACAACGCGCGGGAACCGTGGGGAAACGCGGGGATCGGGGTCGAGTACTCTCAATACCTCCACGACATGGGGCTCTATCGCGCCGAGATCGGGGGAAACCTGAGCCTGCGGATCACCCGCGGACTGGAACTCACCGTCTTCGGGAGCACGTCCTGGGTGAAGGACGAGATCTACATCCCCCTTTCCGACATCTCCGACGAGGACATCCTGCTCGGGCGGCAGAACCTTCCGTCCAGCTACCGGTACACGGCGCGGATCGGGTTGGCGTACAGGTTCGGGTCGCCGTTCACGAACATCGTGAATACGCGGTTCGGGGCGGGCGGTGGGGGAGGCGGGTTCGACTAAGGTCTGGCTTTCTCGCCTCGGGCGAAACGTCGACGGGCGCCCGCGCAACGGGAGAGGGTGC
>CAZJEH010000031.1:0-24696 GCA_964544905.1 uncultured Gemmatimonas sp. | reverse complement strand
GCGCGGACTACAGGCGGACAGCCGATTGGGAGTCTCCCTGAACTACAGCTACGGCGGTGGGTTCCGGGCGCCGATCGTGGGAGGGATCTCGCTCGAGGGTGAGGCGAGATATCGGCAGCCGTTCGCGGAGATGTCCAAGCCGGACATTCCCGTTGTCGACGAGGGGTTGGAGTTCCGGTTCGGACTGAACTTCGGGTTTGGTGGAGGGCCGCGCGCGCCCCGAATGGCGCCGCTACCGGCGGCGGGCGGCCGGATCGCCGGAAGCTCCCTTCCTCCCGCGCGGCTGGCATCCGCCACCCTGAGCAGCGCCGAGCGCTATCTCGGCGTCCCCTACCGATGGGGCGGGAACACTCCGCAGGAGGGCTTCGACTGCTCGGGCTTCATCCGCTACGTGTTCGCGCAGAACGGGATCAGCGTGCCGCGGGTCTCACGCGACCAGGCCAGGTACGGCATGGCGGTTCCCATGCGTGTGTCGGAGTTCCAGCCGGGGGACATCCTGGCCTTCGCCACCAGCGGGCGGGAAGTGGACCACACGGCCATCTACGCCGGGAACGGGCGGATCATCCACAGCAGCAGTAGCGGGGGAGGAGTTCGATACGACGACCTCTCCAGCCGGCGCGGGCAGTGGTACCTGCAGCGATTGGTTTCGGTCAGGCGAGTCATAGGGACTGGCACGTACGCGTTGCAGTAGGGACGCGGATCGTCGGTTGAGAATGATTCAGGGGAGCGGTGGTTCGGCCATCGCTCCCCTGTCGTTTTCTCCACGGGCTGAAGCAGCAATCCGCGCCGACAGGAGGCCGATCTTTCCGACGGAAATCACACTCGGAAGCACTCTTCCAGTCCGCCGTCGGTACCCCCGGATCGGTCGAAAGCGCCGCAACTCGGCGCTCACAGGACGATGTCGCTCCGGGCAGTAATGAACAGTCGTGCTGCCACCCGCCTCACCGCTGCCCGGTCACCGTCACCCGGGCGGTCCCCTCCTTCCCTTCAGCCCTCGCGCGAATCACCGCCTCCCCCGGGAAGAACGCCGTCACCAGGCCGGTCTGCGAGACCGACGCCACGATCGCCCGATCGGTTGACCACGTAACATTTCGCCCGGTGATGATCGAGCCGTTCGGGGCTCGGAGCGTCACCGTCAGCTGGCGCGACTGCAGCGGCGCTAGGATGAACGAGGAGGGCGTGATGTCGATCGTCGCGATGGGCGCGGGCGTGACCGTGATCTCGACGTCGCCGCGCCGACCTTCCGCCTCCGCGTAAACCTTCGTTGTCCCAACCCCGACGGCGAGCACGGTACCGTCCTGGGATACCGTCGCGAACGCGGAATTCGTGGTCCCCCACACGATGGGCCGGTCGTGCAGTTCGGTCCCGTCGGCGGCTCGGGCGACGGCCGTGAACGGTCGCGACTCGGTCACATAGAGCGAGGCGGTCAGTGGGGAGATCTCCACGGTCGCTACGGGCGGGGGCGAGACCGTCACGCCCGCCGAACCGCTCACGCCCCCGGAAGTGGCGACGATCGAAGTGGTTCCGGGCGAGAGGGCAGTCACGAGGCCGGTCTCGTCCACATCAGCGACGCCCGGCGAGGTGCTCGACCATTCGATCTCCCTGTCGGTCAGGATCGAGCCGTCGGCCGCGCGGAGGGTGGCGACAAAAAGGCGCGTCTCCGACACCGTCAGTGAGGCATCGGGCGGCGACACCTCCACGGCGGCGACCGGGATGGGCACGACGAGTACCTCGGCCTGCCCGCTCCTGCTTTCGACCGTCGCGACCACGCGTGCCGTTCCCGTCGCGATCGCATGAGCGTAGCCGTTCTCGTCGATCGTCAGGACACCGGGGGCAGAAGTCGACCAGAGGACGGATCGCCCCGTCAGGACCGTGCCATCCGCGGCCCTCGCGGTCGCGACGTACTGCCTCTCCTGGCCGACGATCAGCGTGTCGGCTTCCGGCGTCACCTCGACGCTCGCGACCGGCCGCGGCTGCACGCGCACGGTGGCACCGGCGAACTTGCCATCGGCCGTCGCCCGGATCGTGGTGAGCCCCACAGCCCGCGCGGTTACGTTCCCGCTCGGATCGACCGTAGCGACGTCTGGATCGTCCGACGACCAGGTCACCGACCGTCCTGTGATGGCCTGCCCGTCGACCGAGCGCAGGGTCGCTATCAGTTGGCGCTCCTGTCCCACCACGAGATCGAACGAGGTAGGCTCGATATCGATCGTTTCGACGGGGGGCACGACGACCGTCACCTGCGCGGTGGCGCTCCTGCCTTCGATCGCCGCCCGGATGGTGGTGGTACCGTCGGACAGGGCCGCGACCAGACCATTGTCGGACACGAAGGCGACATCTGGATCCCCGCTGCTCCAGGCGACCTCGCGGCCGTCCAGAACCGTTCCGTCGCTGGCCCGGGCGATAGCGGTGAACTGCCGCTCATCCCCGATGACCATCACGGCTGTCGGAGGCGACACCTCGACCGAGGCAACCGGTCGGGGGACGACCGTCACCACGGCGGTACCGCTCTTCCCCTCCGCGGAGGCCGTGATCGTCGCTTCACCGACTCGGATCGGGGTCACGAGGCCGCTCGCATCGACGGCAGCGACGCTCTGCGGATCGCTCGACCAGTCGACCTTGCGCCCGGTCAGGATCGTCCCATCCACCGCGCGGAGCGTCGCGGTAAGCTGACGGGTCTGCGCGATCGTGATGCTCGATGTTGGTGGGTTGACCTCGATCGTGGCGACCGGGATGGGCGTCACCGTCACTTGAGCGGTGGAAGCCTTCCCCTCGACGAGCGCGCGAACGGTGGTCGTCCCGACCCCGACAGCCTTCGCGAGGCCGTTTTCGGCTACCGTGACCACCGCCGTGTTCGCGCTCGACCACGTCACTTCCCGGCCCTCCAGCTCGGCGCCATCGCTGGCGCGGGGCGTAGCGGAGAATTGCCGCTGCTCGCCCTGAACGAGTGTGACAGAGGTCGGGAAGATGTCGACCGAGTTGACCGGGCGAAGGCGAACCTCCACGCTCGCGGATGCGGACTTCCCCTCCGCGCTCGCCGTGATGACAGCTCCTCCCGGGAGCAGGCCCGTCACCAACCCGGTCGAGCTGACCGAGGCGATCAGCGGACGGTTGGTCGACCACGTGACGGTGCGCCCGCTGAGGATCGTCCCGTCCTGAGCCTTCAGGACCGCCGTGAACTGCCGGGTCTGCAGTACGGACAGATCCGCCGAGGTTGGGCTGATCTCGACCGTCGCCACCGGGACTACGGATACCGTCACGTTCGCGCTGGCGGACTTCCCCTCGACCATCGCGGTCACGCGGACCGCACCGGGCGCGATCGCACGGGCGAGCCCGCTCTCCGAAATCGTGACGACGTTCTCGTTGCTGCTGGACCAGACGACCTGTCGGCCGGCCAACGGCGATCCGTCCGCGGCCTTCGGAGTCGCCTTGAGCTGGTGGGTCGAGCCGACGGTGAAGTTCAGGGCCTCCGGCGAGATCTCGACTGTAGCGACAGGTCTCGCTGTCACCACGATCGTTGCCTCCCCGCTCTTACCGTCGACCGTGGCGGTGATCTTCGTCGTGCCGGGAGCTACGGCCGCGACCAGCCCGGTTTGGTCTACGGTCGCGATATCTGGATCGGCGCTGCTCCAGGTAACCGTCCGGCCCTCGATGACGCGGAAGCCCGCATCGTACGCGGTAGCCTCGAGCTGCACGGATCCGTTGTCGAGCAGCTCCGAGGTACCGGGCGTCAGCGCAACCGAAGCCACCGCGGGCGGGACGACGGTGATCTCGGCCACCGCATCGATTCCCTGTGCGCTGGCGGCCACCCGGGTCTTGCCGAGGCCGCGCGCGATGACCACGCCGTCCGGGGACACCTCCGCGACGTTCCGGTTCTCCGTCGACCAGTGCACGACGATGTCCGAGCGGACGTTGCCTTCGGCGTCGCGGAAGATGGCCTCGAGCTCCGCGCTTCCGTTGAGTTCGATCTGGATGGACTGCGGTTCGATCTCGACCTGTGTCAGCGTAGCTCCGGCCGGAGCGACGGGCGAATCGCAGGTCGCCAGAGATGTGAGAAGGACGAAGAACAGCGTCCGAGCCGCCAGCGACGGGACTCTCACGTCTTCCTCCGGGAGGAGAACGGGACAGTGCGGCACTGGTTCGTCCGACTGACCGGAAAGGTCAGGGGTCCACCAGGCCGCGCATCGTCAAGGGTCGGACGGCGCCCGCGGAAAGCGGCAGATGGCGCCCGCGAACACGGCTGGGAGACGGACGGCGGCACCGTGACGCACCGGCGACACTCGGAAGCGGGTGTTTCATCACCTCACGGGCGAGCGCTCGCGAGGAACTGGACGATTTCGGTGGAGCAGCCTGCCAGCTTGCGGATCAGCCAGGGATCATCGACTCGATGACCGCCGAGCCGGCCGGTGGAGTGAGGTCTTGCCCGGCCCTCGGGCCGATCGACAAGATCCCGACTCCGTACTTCCCAGCTGGTGCCGTCGCGGGTCCGTTGCTGTCGCCAAGCGACCCTTTCCGTGAAAGTTGTACGCCGTGCGCGCAGCCGACAAGGATGTTCGTGTGTGCCAGGCGCGCTGTCCTGGCGGGGGGTCGGGCCGCATTGTCGCCCGCGCCGCCCTTGGGTATGTTGTTCGCGCATCACCGCAGGGAAAATCGCACAAACCTCGAGGTGACGATTGGCTGACAACGGCTTCGACATAGTGGTGATCGGCGGCGGCCCGGCAGGCTACATCGCGGCGATCAGGGCTGCTCAGCTCGGCTACAAGACGGCCTGCGTGGAAGATCAGTTCCTCGGCGGCGTCTGCTTGAACATCGGGTGCATACCGACCAAGGCGCTGCTCGAAAGCGCGGCCCTGATATCCCGCCTCGGGCACGTGGCGGATTTCGGGATCGAAGTCGGTGAGGTGAAGACCAACCTGGCGCAGGCGGTCAAACGCTCGCGGCAGGTGTCGGATCGGCTGTCGAAGGGTGTCGGGTTCCTCTTCCGGAAGTACAAGGTCACACACGTCGATGGGCGAGGCAGGATCGCCGGGAGGGGGAAGGTCGAGGTGACCGCGAAGGACGGCGCGAAGCAGACCCTCGAGGCGAAGCACATCGTCGTCGCTACGGGTTCTCGTCCGAAGGATCTGCCGTTCCTCAAGATCGACCACGACAAGGTGTGGGATTCGACGGACGCGATGATGGCCGAAGCGCCGCCCGCGTCGCTTGCCATCATCGGGGCCGGGGCCATCGGCTGCGAGTTCGCCGACGTGCACGCCGCTTTCGGGGCCAAGGTGACCATCATCGAGGCACTCGACCGCATCCTGCCTCTCGAGGACCGGGACTGTTCGGCCGTCGTCGAGAAGGCTTACAAGAAGCGGGGGATGGACGTCTACACGGGCGCGCGCCTGCAGAGCGCGAACATCGTCGAGGACGGTGTCGAGCTCACGTTCACTACGTCCAAGGGTGAGGAGAAGAAGCTGAAGGCCGACCGGGTCCTCTCGGCGATCGGCCGCGCGCCGAACGTCGAGGACCTGGGGTTGGAGGACGTGGGCGTCGAGATCACCGATCGCGGGTTCATCAAGGTCGACCGGCTGATGCGGACGAACGTCGAGGGGATCTACGCGATCGGCGACGTTGCGGGCCCGCCGCTCCTCGCCCACAAGGGATCGCACGAAGGGATCGCCTGCATCGAGGGCATCCACGGCGATCCGCACGCGGGCGTCGACTACAAGAACATTCCGAACTGCACGTACTGTCATCCCGAGGTCGCATCGGTGGGACTGACGGAGGAGGCGGCCCGGGAGCAGGGGCTGGACATCGAGGTCGGCACCTTCCCATGGATCGCGAATGGCCGGGCTCTCACGGCCGGGGAGACAGACGGCTTCGTGAAGGTGATCCGGGACAAGCGCTACTCGGAGGTGGTCGGCGCGCACATCGTGGGACCGCACGCCACGGAGCTGATCGCCGAGTTCGTCGTCGGGCGGCATCTCGAAACGACGGTGGAGGAGATGGATCGCGCGATGCATCCCCATCCGACGTTGTCGGAGGCGATCGCCGACGCGGCGCTGGCGGCACTCGGGCGCCCGCTCAACATCTGAAGCTACGAGGCAGGCGGCCGATTCGGACGTGATGGGAGGCCGGGGCGGCAGCTCCGGCTTCCTGTGTTTGGATCCCCAGCCGCCTCGACAGGTTTCGCGGTCGGGCGAAAGCAGAGTGCAGGTCGCTCGGCTTCGAGCTGCTTTGTCATTTCGGGCTTGTCGAGAAATCTGCGCTTCCTCCGCCGCGCCGGGGCTCGGGAACGTGGCTCCCGGTCACCAGCCGCTCCGATAGGCTCCGCACTACGGCCGAAGCAGGGGGAAGTGCAGATCCCTCGGGCTCCTCGGGATGACAGGGCCACCTTGTGCGCCAACGCCGCCCCCTGCGACAAGGCCGCACCGGCACGACATCCTGTGTCGGCGCGGGGAGAAGCGAGCCCGGATCTCGGACGGCCTGCCCCATGCGGCGTTCGACTCTTCGGCCCCACGCCGTCATCGACTGTCGCCCCGGAACCGACCCCGGCGGCATCAACGACACCCATCATCCCCACAGCACGATGGACCTTCTAGCTCCCGAGGTATCGGCGTACCTGGAACAGCTCGTCCCGCCGCGCCACCCTGAGCTGGCGACGATGGAGAGAGAAGCGGCTGCAACCGACTTCCCCATCATCGGGCCCGCCGCCGGGCAGTTCTGCTATGTCCTGTCGCGGATCCTCGGCGCTCGCCAGGTATTCGAGCTGGGATCGGGATTCGGGTACTCGACGGCGTGGTTCGCTCGCGCGGTGCGGGAAAACGGAGGAGGCACCGTCCACCACGTCGTATGGGACGAAGAGCTCTCGCGCCGCGCTCGCGGTCACCTCGACAGGCTCGGCCTTTCCGGTCTCGTCCGGTTCACCATCGGCGAAGCGGTCGAGGCCCTGCGGAAAACCGAGGGACCGTTCGATCTCATCTTCAACGACATCGAAAAGCAGCTCTATCCAGCTTCCCTGCCCGTCATCTCCGAAAAGCTCCGCCCCGGCGGCGTGCTCATCATCGACAACATGTTGTGGTCCGGACAGATCTTCGATCCGAAAGACACCGAGGCCGCCACCGAGGGCGTGCGGGAGTTCACTCGCCTCGTCACGACGAGCGGCGAGTGGGATGTGACGCTCGTGCCGATCCGGGATGGGTTGATCGTGGCGAGGAAGCGGGAGCGATGATGGCTCGACATCCCGCTCCACGCCCACACGACCTCCCTCGGACGTGACCGTACGTCGACGCGCGTAGGCGCCCCGGAGTCGGGTTCCGCGAGAACGCGTCGAGGAGTCGGGGACGGGGAATCGGCGCGCGGATGGGCCGGATTCGAGTCCGGAATCAGCCGGCGGTGAAGGTTCCGGAGCTTGCCTCGAAACGGCGGGTCGGCAGGCCGATGACGCGCACGAGCAGGCGCCGGAGACCGCGCTCGACCGGGCGGGTAGGCGGCGCGCGGCCTTCGAGCGCCGGGCCGACCTCCCCTCTCAGCCATCGGCGCAGCTCGTCGAGGTCCGAGAGGGAGAGCGTCTCCACCTCGAGAACCGCGAGGTAGTAGTGGCGCCCGGCGCGTTCCGGGCGGAGTCGCGGAGCGAGCGCGGCGCGCAATGCTTCCTCGGCCTCCGTCAGGGTGGCGACGGTCACGGATGAGGTAGCCGTCTCAACGGAAAACTCGAGACTCAGCGGGTCCTGCAGTACCGCTACCGAGAGTTCCTCGCTGCCGACGAGTCGGTCCAGAAAGCCGTTGCGCCACAGTTCTACCCGCAGGTGGAAGCGGAGCGGAAGGGCTGACTCGAGCGCATCACGGAGCGACGGGTCGTGGAGGACCTGACCCAGATGGACCTTTACCGCCCATCCCTCGTTCGCGCCGCCGACGCTGAGTTGCAGCGCGTCGGACTGCCCTGCCGCGGTGGTGGGCGCGAGTATCGCGACCACCACCCCGAGTACGGCTCCGACGAGCGCGCGTCGTAACCCGACTGGCGGCATCAGAAGCGGGGCCCGAGCCTGATGAACAGGTTGGCACCGCTCCCGCCGGACACCGGCACCGCCACATACACCCCGATCCGGTCGAGCAGCAGGCCGGCACCGACGTTGACCAGGGTGTCCTCGCTCGGGCGATCATGAAAGGCCCAGCCGCGGCCGGCGTCGACGAAGAGGGCCCAGTCGGGCGCCATGTCCCAGCCGAAATCCCAGACCCGGTCGGATTCGTCGCTCCCCTCGCGCCAGGGACCGGCGTCCCAGCGGAAGCGGAAGGAGAGCTTGCCCCGGAACTCGGCCTGCAGGAGTCCGAACGCGTCACAGCCGTAGTGCGGGTGGAGATCGTCGGGACGCGCGGACCCGTCGGGGCCGACCAGTCTCACCCGGCTTGCGCGGGCTGCGCAGTCGCCCGAGAACAGCGAGTAGCCGGGAAGCGAGCCTTCTCCCCCGATGGCGCTCTGGCGCTGGGGTGGAAGAGGGTCACCCGTCAGCGATCCGCCGGCGACCAGGCGTAGATTCAACCGGGATACGGCGTTGACCCGGTTGTAGCTGCGCAGGTCGATGAGGCCGGTCAGCGATTTCCCGTACCTCGCCTCGTCGACGAACGTCACCGGATCGAGAGTCGCCGCATCGACGACCTCCGGATAGGTCAGGCTCCCGCTGACCACCTGCTCGAGCTGTGCCTTGATGAGCAGTCCACCTGCTGGATTCCAGCTCGATGTGCGGGAATCGTACTCGGTGCGGAGCGAGAGCGTACCGACCTTGCCCTCCGCGATGACTGGTTGCGGCCGCCACTCCTCGGCGTTGCGGAAGAGTGACCAGGGGCTCCCCGACGGCCGCGTCTGGTGCGTCTCCCATCTCCATTCCAGTTGCACAAGACGCAGCGTACCGCGCGGCTCCCACGCCGCCGAAGCGGACCAGCCCTTCCGCTGGTAGTGATCCCTGTAGTCGCGATGGAAGAGGAACGTGGCGAGCCCGCTCTCGAGGTCCGACAGGTGCCACTCCTCGATCGGATCGATGACCGAATGCAGCGTAGCCCCGACCCGCAGCTCGCGGCGACCGCCCAGGTACTGATCGGCGCGGACGTAGTAGCCCATCAGGTCAGTATCCAGGCTCAATCCCGATTCCGACCGATAGACCGCGAGCGCCTGGAGACGCAGAGGGTTGGAACCCGCGGTCTGCAATCGAGGGCCGAAGGCGATGGGCATCCCCTCCACCCGGTTGTAGCTCTTGCCCGTCGTCACCAGGAAGTCGGCCGTGCCACCTCGATCGCTGAGGCTGCTGGCGGGCCGCGGGCCGCGGAGGTAGCGGACCCGACCCTCTACGCGCTCGTACGCAAAGATGCCGCTGTGGATCACCACCTCCCCGGTCACCGTCGACGCCTCGAGGTTTTCGACCTCGCCGCCCACGACAGTCAGGTTGCCGGCGATGACCGCTCCTGGCTCCAACTGGACATCACCGTTGACGACGTACACGTCGCCGGCGACCGTCCCACCAACGGTGAGGTCCCCGTCGAGGACCGCGATGGCTCCCTCCTGGCGTTCGCCAGCCGCGATCAGGACATCTCCGTCGCGCTGCGCGATCGACGGATCGTTCAGCCAGCCCACCACTTCCTCCGCGAGGGCGGCTGGCAGATCGGCGGCGGCGGTCGTGTCCGCCTGCTGCGCCGGGGCCGGTCTGGCAACGCAGACGGCCCAGGCGCCGAGGACTATGCGGGCCAGTCGCCGGGTTCGAGGGTTCACGTTCACGCTGGACATGCTCCTGCCAGGGTTCTTCCCACTGCCGTACACGCTTCCGAAAAGGTGCCTGGGCATCGCGTCGGCTTCCTCCTACGGGCCGCCAACCGCGGTCCAACCGGCCGCCCTCCCCACCTCCACATCAGCGGGACACGGCATCACCGCTGAATGTTCAGCCTGCGCATGCGACGGTACAGGTTCGCGCGATCGGTGCGGAGGCGGCGAGCGGCATCGGCGATGTTTCCGTCCGCGGCATCGAGCGCCCGGATGATGATGGCCCGCTCGGCATCGTCCAGTTGCTCGGTCAGACTGCGCGAAGGGTCCGTGAGTATTGGAGCCGAGCTCGAGGTCGAGACCGATCCCTCCAGGACCCGCGAGGCCTCGGCTGCGCCCACCGTCTCCCCCGCATGGAGGATCGCCAACCGCTCGACGATGTTGGCCAGCTCGCGGACGTTGCCGGGCCACGAATGCGCCGCCAGTACCCCCAGGGCCTCGTCGGTGATGACAGGCGGTCGCAGCCCGTCGCGCTGACGGCTCCGCTCGAGGAAGTGCGCGACGAGCGCGGGGATGTCCTCGCGGCGCTCGCGTAGCGGCGGCATGGGGAGGGGGATGACGTGAAGCCGGAAGAACAGGTCCTCCCGGAAACGCCCGCTCGCGACGTCCGCGCGGAGGTCGCGGTTGGTCGCGGCGATCGTGCGCACGTCGACGTGGATGGGCGCGGACCCGCCGACGCGCTCGATCTCGTGGGCTTCGAGGACGCGCAGGAGCTTCGCCTGTGCGTCGAGGCCGAGCTCGCCGACTTCGTCGAGCAGGAGCGTGCCCCCGTGCGCCAACTCGAACCGCCCCCGCCTTCGCTCCGTGGCGCCAGTGAAGGCTCCCTTCTCGTGCCCGAAGAGCTCGGACTCCACCAGGTCGCGGGGGATCGCAGCGCAGTTCACGCGAACGAATGGCTGTCTGGCACGAGCGCTCTGCCGGTGGATCGCCGCGGCGGTCAGCTCCTTTCCCGTACCCGATTCGCCGGTGATGAGGACCCGGGCATCGGTGGCGGCCAGGCGAGCGATGAGCTCGCGCACACGCCGCATCGCCGCGCTGTCGCCGATCAGCTGATCGTCGCGGCCCAGTTCCTCGTGGAGGACCTTGGCGACCTCGCGGGTGCGGCGGAGCTCGGTCGCTGACCGCAACGTCAGCAGGACCGCCTCAGGGGCGAGCGGCTTCTCCAGGAAGTGAAACGCGCCGCGCTTGGTGGCCTGGACAGCGTCCGAAAGCGAGGCCCGGCCGCTCATCATCACGATCGGCGTGTCCGGGGCAGCCGCGACGTATTCGGGGAGGGCATCCAGCCCGGTCCGACCGGGCATGACGAGGTCCATCAGGACCAGGTCCGGCTCCACCTCACTCAGCAGCGCCAGTCCGGCATCCGCGGAATCCGCCTCGCACACCTCGAATCCCTCGGCGCGCAGCAGACTACCGAGCATCTTCCGGATGTTGGACTCGTCGTCGACGATGAGGACGGTGTTCATCCCTCCCGATGGATCGCTATCCGCGCAAAGCCGAGTACCGGAGAATCTTCCAACCGCATGGAAAAGCTAGCACGGTCCGGGCGACGGGGCATCACGTGGAGCAGCATGATCCCATGGTGGAAGACTGCGGAAGCCCGTGCGAAGCCGAGATGTCGCGACGGCGATAAACGGAAGCAGGTTGGGGTTCCTGTACCCTCGGGGGATTCGAGTCGGACGAGAGGGAGGGAAATGGAGGGAAGGGAGGATGGCAATGGTTGTCGGCGTGCGGTCGTCCAAGCGGCTATCCCGTGCCGATTTCCGCAGGCCGGGCGGAAGCGGCGGGGAGGACGATGCTGAACTCGGCCCCACCGCCGGCAGCACTGCCGACAGCGATCCGCCCCCCATGGGAGAGGACAGTCTGGCGCACGAGGGCCAGCCCGAGGCCTGTCCCCCGCCCCTTGGTCGTGAAGTCGGGATCCCAGATGCGCTCCTCCAGCCCTGGCGGCAGGCCGGGGCCCGAATCGGCGATTCGGACCTCGATCTCCGCCCCGGCAAGTTTCCGCACGTCGACGTCGATGACGCCGGCCTCGGTGCCGATCGCCTCAACCGCGTTCAGGAGCAGGTTCGCGAAAGCCCGGCTCAGCGCTTCGTGGTGTCCCTGCACGGGCGGGATCCCGTCCGGGGCGGACAGGCGATATCGCACGCGCTCCGGGAGATTGGTGCGGGCGAGATGGTCGAGCAGCTCGACCACGTCCACCTCGGATGCCGGCCCCTCGGGTGGCTTGCCGAGCTGCGCGAACGCCCGGGCGAGTTCCTCCAGCCGCTCGCTCTCGCTTTCAATCACCTCGATGGCGTCCCGCTCGTCCTGGCTGCGACCACCGGTGCGCTGAAGCGAGCGGACCGCCAGCCGCAGCGGCGTGAGGGCGTTCTTGAGCTCGTGAGCCACCGCCCTGCCCAACCCCACCGCGGCGCGCACACGCTCGGCCTCCAGCTCGCGGGCACGCGACTCCTCGAGCTCTCGGGCCATCGTGCGGAAGGACTGCCGGAGGACGGCGAACTCGCCTGCACCTGCCGCGCGGTCGTCGGCGTCGGGCGGTAGCGGGTCGCCTCGCCCGATGGCGGCCGACCACCCGACGAGCTCGTCGATGGGGGATGACAGCTCTCTGGCGATGCGCCGCGCGGAACGCACGCCCAAGAACGTCAGGATGCCCACGAAGACCAGCGCGAACCAGGGGAGCACCCGCAGGAGTCGCCGGTTCAGGTATCCCCAGCGCTGCGCCTGCTGGATCGACGCGGCCAGTTCATCGCGGTGGCGGGCCGCCGCGACAGCGAGATCCGGGTCGTCCGACTGCGCCGCACGTTCCAGCACTACACGGCCGGTGTCGCCGAGTCGCTCCCAGCCGGCCGGGTTCGACTGCAGGGACACCGCCTCGCCGAGGATCGCCGTTCCCAACCCCACGAGCAGGAGCGTGGGGATCAAGGAGAAGAGGATCAGAGCGATCAGCAGGCGGCGCTCGAACCAGCCGGATCGACGCATGGCGTAAGCGCGGATGCAAGGTGAAGGACAACCACCAAAGCTAGTCCGTGGATCGGCGCCACGACAAGCGGGGTACCGTCCCCGTGCGAACCGCGGCCATCGTGGCTGCCGGTGATTGCTTCATTGCGAACGCCGCGAAATGCTCACAGGCCCCCTGCAGCCCGCGAGGACGGAGCGCTATGCCCACGGTGATTTCATCGCTGAGATCCTCCTCCCGGCGTCCGCCGAAGATCTGATCGACGAAGGCGAGTTCCACGCGGACGAACGTCTTCCCTACTGGGCGGAGCTCTGGCCCTCGGCGCGGGCGCTCGCGGCGGCCCTGCTCGACGAGCCACGGCTGCCGTCGCGGGTCATCGAACTCGGCTGCGGGGTCGGGTTGCCATCACTGGCGCTGCGCTGGCGAGGCGTCGAGGAGGTGGTCGCATCCGACTACTACGACGAAGCGCTCCAGTACGTGGCCGAGAATGCGCGCCACAACGGCATCCCCGCGCCCGATCGGCTGCTTCTCGACTGGCGTCGCGTGCCGGAGGACCTCACTCGGTTTTCCCTGGCCATCGCCGCGGACGTACTCTACGAGGAGCGCAATATCGAACCGCTGGCGGCACTCCTCGAGCGGGTGGTGGCGGAAGACGGAACGTTCCTGCTCGCCGATCCGGGGCGTGTCCACCTGACGGGATTCCTGACCCGGATGGCTGGGGCCGGTTGGAGGGTCGCGAACCTCGGGGAACGGGTCGAGGAATCACCGGCCGGAAACGGGATGCACGTGCGGGTACGGCTGTTTCGCCTCGGTCGGGCCCGGACCATCGACCTCGAGGGCAATGGCGGGTCCACTTTGCCGGGCCCTTCGCCGACCTTAACTTGAGCCGCAGAAACCGAGTCCCGGGAACAGCTTGCATGATGGACACGATCGGACAGACGCGCACAGGGACACGACGCCGCTCCGTGGCGGTCGACGTCGGTGGCGTGCGCATCGGCGGCGGCAACCCGATCGTCGTCCAGTCGATGACGAACACGGACACGGCGGACGTCGAGGGTACCGTCCGGCAGGTCGCGTCCCTCTGGCGTGCCGGGAGCGAGCTGGTCCGGGTTACGGTCAACAACGAGGAGGCGGCAGCAGCCGTTCCGGCGATCGTCGAGGGGCTCGCCGCCCGGGGGGTACCGGTACCCATCGTTGGAGACTTTCACTACAACGGGCACATCCTCCTCCGGAAATACCCGGAAACCGCACGGGCGCTCGCGAAGTATCGCATCAACCCGGGCAACGTGGGCGCGAAGCGGCACGACGAGAACTTCCGCACCATCATCGAGTGCGCGATCGAGTATGGGAAGCCGGTGCGGATCGGGGTGAACTGGGGATCGCTCGACCAGGCTCTGCTCACGCAGATGATGGACGAGAACTCCCGGCGCCCGGCGCCTCTCGATGCCCAGGAGGTCCTGCGCGCGGCGATGATCGAGAGCGCGCTACGCTCGGCGGCGTTCGCCGAGGAGGTGGGACTTCCCCATGATCGCATCGTCATCTCGGCAAAGGTGAGCGCGGTGCAGGATCTCGTGGCGGTGTATCAGCGCCTGGCCGCCGCCTGCGACTACCCTCTGCACCTCGGGCTCACTGAAGCGGGGATGGGGACGAAGGGGATCGTAGCGTCGACCGCGGGTCTGGCGATCCTCCTTCAGCAGGGCATCGGGGATACGATCCGGGTGAGCCTCACGCCTCGCCCGGGAGGCGATCGCACGGAGGAAGTGCACGTCGCCCAGCAAGTTCTCCAGTCGCTGGAGCTTCGGTCTTTCGCTCCGCAGGTCACCGCCTGCCCCGGATGCGGACGGACCACCAGCACGTACTTCCAGCAGCTGGCCGAGAAGATCGAACGCTACCTGCGGGAGCAGATGCCGGTCTGGCGGGAGCGATATCCCGGCGTCGAGGAAATGCGGGTGGCGGTGATGGGATGCGTCGTCAACGGCCCCGGGGAGAGCAAGCACGCGAACCTGGGGATCTCCCTTCCCGGCACCTTCGAAGAGCCGAAGGCGCCCGTCTACGTCGACGGGGAGCACTACGCGACGCTGCGCGGCGACTTCATCGCCGAGGAGTTCCAGCGGATTCTCGACGAATACGTGGCCAGCCACTACGCCGAGCCGAAGCGACCGGCGGCATAGGGGAATCCTGCCGCATGCTTCACCGGCCTCCTGTCCTCGTCTCCGTCGATCTCGCCAACGTTTCCCGCACTGCCCGCGTCAGTCCCGCAACGACCAGCTCGTAGGAGTGGTCGATGAGCTCGCGGACATCCCCATCGGTCAGCTCGCCCTCCAGATCGACGGTGTTCCAGTGCGTCTATTGAGGTGGTAGCCCGGCCGGACCGACTCGTAGTGCTCGCGCAACCACACCGCTCGCGCCGGGTCGCACTTTAGGCTGACGCTCAACGGAAGCCGCTCGATGTCCGTCAAGGCGAACATCTTCTCCGCGACCTTGAAGACCAGAGTGGTTTCGTCGAAAGGAAAGGATTCGGATGCGCCGGGCTTCGAGAAGCAATAGGCGCGTAGGTTTTGAACGGTCATTGCCGATCGACTGGCGCGACGATCGTGCCCTGCGCAGGTCCTAGCCGGGCACCCTGGAACGCTCCGCTCCCGGATCCCGACACGACCAACCGGATGACAAAGCTACCCCCGCACCGCCAGCGCACTGAGAAGCTTCTGATGGATCCCGCCGAACCCTCCATTGGACATGATCAGGATCACGTCGCCCGGGGCCGCGCTGGCTGAAAGCGACGAGACGATCCGATCGACCTCCGGAATGTAGGCCGCCTTGATTCCCCCTCCGGAGATGTCCCGGACCAGCTCCTCCGGGTTCATCCCGGTGGTGTCCGTGTAGCGCTCGGGGTGGAAGAGGCCGGCCAGGATCACCTCGTCGGCGGCGGATAGAGCACCGCGATACGGCTCCTGGAACTCGCGTCGTTGTGCGGTATAGCTGCGCGGCTCGAAGACGGCGACGAGCCGCCGCCCTGGGTACCGTTGGCGGACGGCGGCGATGGTCTCCGCGACCGCTGTCGGATGGTGCGCGAAGTCGTCGATGACGGTGACGCCGCCGACTTCCCCACGGACCTCGAGGCGTCGGCGAACACTGCGGAAGGTCCGTAGACCCTCCCTTACACCCTCCCGGTCCGCCCCCAGCGCCTCGCACGCGGCGATGGCGGCCAGGCAGTTACGGATGTTGAACGCTCCCGCGAGCGGCGTCACCACCCTGCCCCACTCCTCCCCGCGGTGGACCACCCGGAACGAGGTCGTCGTCGCTCCGTACTCGATATCCTCCGCCGAGTACGTGGTCGGTTCCCCCTCGACGGCCGGGAACGCGTACGAGTCGACCGGGCAGAACGCGCGCGGAGCCAGCTTTCGTACGGTGTCGCAGTTCCACCCGGCCACCAGCCGCCCGCTTCGAGGGATCAGGTTGATGAACCGGGCGAACGCGAACTCGTAGGCCTGCTCATCGCGGTAGATATCCGCGTGGTCGAACTCGATGTTCGTCACCACCGCCGTCCGTGGCAGGTAGTGCCACATTTTCGGGCCCTTGTCGAAGTACGCCGTGTCGTACTCGTCGGCCTCGATCACGAAGAAGCGGGAATCGGTAAGCCGGAACGACGAACCGAAGTTCTCGGCAATGCCACCGATCAGGAAGCTCGGGTTGAGACCCGCGGACTCCAGGAGCCAGGCGATCAGCGATGTCGTGGTGGTCTTCCCGTGGGTACCGCCTATTGCGACGGAGTGACGCTGGCGGATGAAGTTCTCCTTGACGACCGCCGCGGCCGAAGTGTAGGGAAGCCCTTCGTCCAGGACTGCCTCGAGCTCCGGATTGCCCCGTGAAATCGCATTGCCTACCACCACCACGTCGGGCCGCTCGCGCCGGCCCATGCGCAGGTTGTCGGGAGTGTATCCCTCGGCATAGGGAATGCCCAGGGCCCGGAGCTGGTCGGACATCGGCGGATAGACGCCCTCGTCCGACCCCGTGACCTGGTGCCCCGCGGATCGTAACAGGCCCGCGACGGAGGCCATCGCGGTACCAGCGATTCCTATCAGGTGGTAGTGCAACTTTTCCATCTCATCATCGACGTCATCGACGAACGATCTAGCAGGGAACCGAACCCTCCTAGCGACCTGACGCGGGAGTCTGCCCACCTCGGGGGATCGCGACCGCGATATCCCGCTGGTCGGTCGACTCACCCAGCATCTCCTCCATCCGGGACAGGCAGCGGGCGAGCTTCTTCGCGTACGGTCCCGTCATCGCCTCGCGATCAAAGAGGTCGATCAGCGGAATCTCTCCGCTCGCGTGGAAGCGTACGCGGGCATCGTAGAGCGAATCGACGAAGTGCACCCAACGGAGCGCATCGGGTAGCGAGGCGATGTGTCCAATTCCCTCGACGGCGAGGGTATTGAAGGCCCTCGCGAGCTGTCGGTACTGGATCGGGTGCAGCTGCCTCAGTCCCGCCAGGAGGCTCGTGAACTCCACATGCAGCACGCCGCCATTGGCGGAGTTGGTGCGCGCTTGCAGTTCATCCGGGGCGAGGAAGTACCTGCGGCCCGGCCCGAGTTCGTACCGACGCTGTCGGTAGTCCTCTCCCTCGAGCCGGAGGACCGTGAAGGCTGCCGCGAGCTCCTCGATCTCCGAACGGAAGTCCTTCTGCGAGAAGCGGCCCGCTCCGAGATCGAGCGGTAGCGTGTTCGACGTCACCACCACGCGCGCTCGGCCGGCCAGCACGACGCGCAGGAACGCCAGCGCGAGCTTCAGGTTGCCCGGGTCGTCCAGCTCCCATTCGTCGATCGCCAGGAGATGGTGGTCGCGGAACATAGCTCCCGCACCCTCCACCCCGGCCACGCCCACAAGGTACATCAGTTCGTCGAAGGACAGATAGGCCGACGGCGTCGGTGCGGCGTTCCACAAGGCGGCGAGGAGGTGCGTCTTCCCGACCCCGAACCCGCCGTCGAGGTAGATTCCCGGCGTGGAGCCCTTGCCGGGGCCGCGGCGGCGGAAGAAACCGCCGAGAACCGAGCGTGGGCGACGGAGCGAAGCTGCCTCCTCTTCCAGCCTCGCCGCCGCCTCGCGTTGCGAAGGATGGCGCGGGTGGTAGGTCGCGAACCGCTCGTCCCGGAAGCGTGGCGGCGGAACGAGATCGCGGGCGATGTCGGTAAGGTCCGGACTTGGAGGGAGTGAGGCGATCAGCGCCTCGAGCGTCACCATCTCACCCACGGATCCTGCCGAGTCGGAGGCTGGGGAGGTCCGCACGGCCGCCGACCCGGGCGGCAACGGGGCGCTCGAGCGGCAGCATCGAAACAGGAATCACGCTGGTGTCGCCTGCAGGCTTCGCCACAGGTACAGCGAGGCATACGAGCGATACGGACGCCACGGCTCCCCGATGCGCAGCACCTCCGCCTGCGAGGGCCGCTCCGCCAATCCGTATACCCGCTGCACGGCGGCCCGGATGCCGAGGTCGTCGACCGCCAGCACGTCCGGCCGCTGGAGCGAGAAGATCAGCACCATCTCGGCCGTCCAGCGACCCACGCCGCGCAGCCTCACGAGTTGCTCGATCACCTTCTCGTCGGGAGCGAGCGGGATATCCTCATGAGCGACGTCCCCCGCGACCCAGCTGCGCGCCGCCTCGCGCACGTATGACGTCTTGGCCCGGCTCAATCCGCAGGCACGTAACTCATCCTCGGAAACCGCCAGGAGCGTTTCAGGCGTCGGAAAGCCGTTCCGGCCGAGCGCCGCGACCCTGTCGCGAATCGTGGCAGCAGCCTTCACGGAGAGCTGCTGGCCGACGATCGATCCTACCACCGCCCTCCATAGATCGGCCTCGACGTTGTACTCGAGCGGCCCGATTCGGTCGACGAGGGCCCCCATCACGGGGTCGGACTCCCGGAGGTGCCGGATCGCCTCCGCCGGTACCGCCGCGGAACGGCGCGTCACGGCTCCTCTGCGAGCAGGTCGGCGAGGTCGTCGCGGGTGAGCCGGTAGGGGAGCCACTCGACCAGCCGGCGAGCACCGGTGCTCTCGTAGAAGTCGATCGCCGAGCGGTTCCAGTCGAGGACCATCCACTCGAGCCGCCCGTAGCCATCGTCCAGCGCCTGCCGGGCGAGGTATCGAAAGATGGCCGTGCCGACCCCGCGCCCTCGCGCCGCCGGCCGAACGAAGATGTCCTCCAGGTACAGGGTAGGGAGCGCCAGGAAGGTCGAGTACGTCGGAAAGGTCACCGCGTAGCCCGCCGCTTCTCCGCCCGCCTCGGCGATCAGCGCCGAGAAGCGCGGATTCGGGCCGAAACCGTCTTCGACAAGGCGCGCCCGGGCCGCCGCGCTAGGTCGATCCAGCCGCTCGTAGTCGGCGAGTTCGTCGATCATGCTGAGCAGCAGCTCGGCGTCCCGCGGCTCCGCCCGCCGGACCAGGATCTCCTCGCCGGAGGTGCGTTCCCGCCTACCTCGCGGATGGATTTGCTCACCCGGCATCGATCATCCCCTTCCAGTCGTCCGGAGCGTGCCCGATCGACAGCAGCGAGCCGCTTCGGACAAGCGGCGTCCTCAGCAACAGCGGGTCCTCCTCGAGTAGCGAGACGATCCGCGCCTCGGTCAGATGCGCGACATGGAGCCCGCGATCGCGAAACCGTTTCCCTTCACGGTCCAGCAGGCGCTCGACACCGAACTTCTGTATGAACCGGCGGAGTTCGCCCGGTGACGCCGGTCGCTGGTCGAGGTCGACGAAATGGACCTGCACCCGTCGCTCCTTGAAGAAGCGCAGCGCCTTCTGCGTGTCGCGGCATTTCCGGGTCCCGAAGACCTGTACTGGCATGGTATCCTCGATCAGGCCGCCCGCGCCGCTCGCGGGCGCTCCGCCGCCACCGGTGCTCGCGCCTCCGCGCGCCCCACACCATCGGAACCACGAAGCCAGAGCGCGATCGCCAGACCGAGGTTCATCGGCAGCGTGAACGCGATCACTTCGCCGTTCACTTGCGGGAAGGCCGGGAGCGGCTGCAACAGCAGCCCGATGACCGAGCCGGCAGCCACAACGATTGCGATCCAGCGCGCGATCCGAGCCACCGGCGGCGGAACCCGCCTCAGGAGCGGGATCAGCACGACGAGTGGCAACAGGAGCGGCGACACCTGCAGCAAATTCTCGTTCCGATACGCGGCTTCGTGCGACGTGAACGCCCACAGCCCGAGAAGGACGACACCGAGCAGGCCGGCTATGAGCGCCCACCCGCCGGCAAGGCTGCCGAAGGCGATTCGCGCGCCGAGCGATCGCCGGCTTCGGCTGGCGGCGAAGACCATCAGCCCGGCAATGACGATCCCGACGAGCGCCACCGGTAGCGTCCTCGAAGGTGGGAGGGTCGCCTCCGGTCGACCCGAATCGAAGATCTCATACTCCGCCGCGACGAGCGGAACCGTCCCGCGGGCACCGTCCGCCACCTGAATGCCGCGGACGTGCTCCATGAACCGCATCGGCAGGAACATCTCTTCCCAGACCGAGATCGGCCGGTCGACCATAGGCCCAAGGCCCAGCATCAGCCCGGCGTAGATGGGCGGGTCGACCGCCGTCAGCGACCGCGTGTGGGCTCGGTACGTCGTTCCGGAGGGGCGCCCCTCCGTCTGCTCGCGGATCGTTCCGCCGAGGACGAGGTCGATGGCATCCCGAACCCGCGTCGAGCAGTTGTCGCGGTAGTAGTCGTACCTGTAGACGCGGTTCTCGGGCAGCGCGTTCCACTCCAGGAAATCGCGAAGCTGGACGCGCTGCTCGGGAGTCAGGTTGAGCTCCTGCATCCAGACCGATCGACCTGAACGGACGTACGCGTCGGCCATCCACCGGGCGTCCCAGCCCTCCATCCAGTAGTCCATCTCCCCCCGGATGAACCGGAGGATGAAGTTCTCCTGATCGAAGCTGAACATCCCGTAGTTGTAGGCGATGTCCGTCTCCCGCAGTTCGTCGCGGATGCGGATGGCGTTGTGGCCGAACCGCTCCCACACCATCTCACCCGGACCCATCGTCATCAGGTAGACGGTCAGCTCGGAGCCGGGAACCTCCGCGGACAGTTGCGCCCGCGCCTCACCGAGTGGGAAAACCACGAGGCAGGCGAAGAGCGCCGGGAGGATCTTTGCCCTGATGCGATCGGCCACGGTCATCGATGCGAATAGTGGACGGGGTAAGGAGCCGGGCTGTACCCCGAATGGAGCGCCAAAGTTACCGGCGAGCGGACCGGCTCCGCCACTGCAAGGCACGTCCGTCGATCGCGGCGGAGCGCCCGATTGTCTCAGGGGTACACCGGACGGCGTCAGGCTGTCGATACTCTGGCGTAGGGTGGGGGAATGCGCCAAACTCCGGAGGCCCCCACCGAGCTGCAACCTGTAGAACCATCGTGCGTTTCTGCCCGTGCGACGATTGATGTCCCAACTCTTCCGCGGCCGCGGAGAGGATGCCGGCGATCGACTCGAGAAGGAACTCGCCCTGCTCGAGGAACAGATCAGTGCCGCCACGCCTGGTTACGAGACCCAGTTCCTCAACAAGGCGGGCAACCTGTGCGTGGATGCCGGCCAGCCGTCCCGGGCGCTGCGGTATTACGGGCGGGCGATCGACGCCTACCTGGAATCGGGTCGCTTCGGGGCGGCCGAGGTACTCTGCCGCAAGGTCCTGCAGATCGCGCCGCAGGTGGTCAGGGTTCGCTGCACGCTGGCCTGGTTGGCCCTGGGACGCGGGGGCCTCGAAAATTCCCGCTCGGCGATCGACGACTACGTCCGCTCGGCCGAAACGGCAGGACAGGAAGCCTTCGCGGTCAAGCAGCTTCTGATCATGGCCGAAGCGACCTCGGACGTGGAGCTCCGGGAAGCGATCGCGCAACACCTCCTGCATCTGGGTGCGACCGAGGAAGCCGACCACGTCTTCGGGCTCGTCTTCGAGGAGCAGAACGGCCTGCGACCACCCTCGGTCCCCGATCAGGGAATGCTATGGGCGAAGCTGCTCAGGGCCGCCCTGATGGGCCCGAAGGAGTTGCAGGAACGGTCATGGACCCAGTTGGAGGAGGAGAGCGAGGCACTTCCCTCGCTCACGCAGAAGGAACAGCCGGGGGCATGATGGGATTCTTCGGAAGCCCGCCGGCGTTTCTCGTCACCCTCTGATCTCGTTCCATGCGGGCGTGCATCCTGGCCATCGGTGACGAGATCGTTGGTGGCCTCACCGCGGATACGAACAGCGGCTACCTCGCGCAGCTCCTTCGCGGAGTCGGTGTCCCCGTGGTTGGGTTCCTGAGCGTCGCGGACGATGAGCCCGCCATCATCAAGGCCCTCAGACGCGCCGCCAGTGATGCCGAGCTGATCATCTCTACGGGCGGCCTCGGCCCTACGGCGGACGACCTCACGACCGCCTGCGTGGCCGCCTTTGCCGGCGTTCCGCTGGACCTCCATGAACCGTCCCTGCGCCGCATCGAGGATCGATTCCGGTCGATGGGCGTCGAGATGCCCGCGAACAATCGCAAGCAGGCACTCCTGCCGCGTGGCGCGGAGCCCGTACCCAACCCGACCGGCACCGCCCCGGGCTTCGTCCTGACGGTCGAGACCGAGCATGGCGATCGCCACGTGATCACGCTGCCCGGCGTTCCGCGGGAGATGCGCCGGATGGCCGAGGAGACCGTGCTCCCCTGGATCGCACGGCGAACCGGCGCGACGCATATCGGCGCCCGGATATTCAGCACGTTCGGCCTGACCGAGTCGAAACTCGACGAGTTACTCGCCGGCGTCGCGCCTCCCGACGAAGCACGGCTGTCCTTCCGTGCGGCTTTTCCTCGTCTGCAGGCGCGTGTGCTCGTCACGGGACCGTCGGAGGAGGAGGTCGACGCGAAGCTGGCGGACCTCGAGTCGCGCGTCCGTGACCGGCTCGGCGAGTACCTGTACGCCATCGGCGACGAGGGGCTCGAGGAGACGGTCGGAAAGCTGTTGCGGGAGCGTGGGCTCACCCTGGCCGTCGCCGAGTCCTGCACCGGCGGCCTGATCGGCCATCGCCTGACCGACGTGCCCGGCAGCTCGGACTACTTCCTCCTCGGTGTGGTCGCGTACTCGAACGCGATGAAGGAGTCGCTGCTCGGCGTTCGCGCGGAAACGCTGGCAACCTACGGAGCAGTCAGCGAGCCGACGGTGAGGGAGATGGCTCGCGGGGTCCGAACGGCAGCCGGGGCTTCACTCGGCCTGGCGACGAGCGGGATCGCCGGCCCCGCGGGCGGATCGGCGGAGAAGCCGGTGGGCACGGTCTGCATCGGCCTGGCTTGGGATGGTGGAGAATGGTCGGCGGAGTACCGGCTGGGCGAGCGGACCCGCGGGTGGATCAAGGAGATGACCACGCAGCACGCGCTCGATCGGGTCCGACGGCACATTCTCGGGCTAGAGCCGCGCGGCCGCTAGACGCGACTCGCCGCCGGAATACGCCTGCGGCGACTATCGGCCCGCAAGTCGCGCACAATCGGGTTGATTGCCGGTGGTCCCGGCAAGTGCCCCCGGACCCGACTACCGATCGTCGTCGTTGCTCGAGCCGGGGATGATCAGGGTCCAGCCGGCGAGAAGGCGATCGTTCGCGAGCCGGTTCGCCTCGCGGATCTCCTCGGGGGTCACGTTGTAGCGCCGCGCGATGTCGCGAATGGTCTCGCCCGGGGCCACGCGATGTGAGCGCCGGATGGGAGGCGGCACAGGGATCCGCAGGATCTGCCCCGCACGCAGATCCGCGGGGTTCACGTCGGGGTTCGCCGCGACCAGGGCCTCGTTGGTGAGCCTGTAGCGAATCAACACGCGCGACCAGGTCTCCCCCTCCTCGACTACGTGGTACCCTAGATCGGCGTCATTCTGCGTCGGGGCGGCCGCGCGCGTCGGCGGCTCCTCGTCGGCTTCGTCGGCGTCCCCATCAGCTTCCTCGGCGCGACTCGCTGTCGACGCACCCCGGGCGGTCGGGGTCGAGGTGCTTCCAACCGGTCTGTCTGCCGCTGCCGGCCGCTCATCCTCGTCGTCATCCCTGTTCGCGACCTGCTCGCGGTCGTCCCGCTCGGCCTCAGGCAGGGAACTGGAGCGCCCGGTGGCGGCGCGACTGTCGCCATCATCCCGATCGCCGGCGAAAACCGCGACCGCGCCAGCGGTCGACGCGCGCGTCGGCTGACGTTCCATTTCCTCCCGCCGCGCGAGCGCCGCCGCGATCGATGAATCGGCGTCGATCACCACCACCGTCCGCTGCCCGCGCACGACCGTCGGCCCCGCCCCACTCACGGCGAACGGCGACTCCCAGCGCTCACGCGCCGTCCACTCCGGCTCCTGGACGACTTCGAGGACGGTCTCAACTTCCAGGGCATCGGCCGTCGTCTCCGGCACCGGGCCCTCGGGAGGCGGGACTCCGGCACAGGCCCCGAGGATGCCCGCGGCCAGCCCGGCCGTCGCCAACGTCGTGAGTTGAACTTTCATGCGGTCCAGCGTTTGAGATCCCGTCTCGTTCAGCTCCCGAACCGGCGGAACGGGCGAGGGTATCCTCAGAAGGTTCGGCACCCTCAACCCCCTGGTACATGAGCACGATCACGACGCGAGAGCCAGCGACGCGTTTGACACCGGAAGAATCGCTCCGCTACGCCCGTCACCTGATCCTTCCGGAAGTCGGCGTGTCCGGGCAGGCGCGCCTGAAGAATTCGCGCGTGCTGCTCGTCGGCGCTGGGGGGCTCGGCTCGCCAGCCGGGCTCTACCTCGCCGCGGCCGGCGTCGGCACGCTCGGCCTCGTCGACTTCGACGTGGTCGACGCCACGAACCTCCAGCGGCAGGTCATCCACGGCACCTCGGACATCGGGCGGTCCAAACTGGATTCCGCGAAGGACCGCCTGGCCGAGATCAACCCCAATGTACACGTCGAGACGTACCCGGTTCGGCTTTCCTCCGAGAACGCACTCGAA
>CAZJEH010000030.1:25134-25828 GCA_964544905.1 uncultured Gemmatimonas sp. | reverse complement strand
ATGCCGATCACCCTTGCGGAGGGGGCGGCGAATTTGGCCGGTCAGAGCTGGCCCTTCTTCGCCCCGTGGATCGGTGCGCTTGGCGCCTTCCTCGCGGGGAGCAATACCGTCAGTAACCTGACGTTCGCGCTCTTCCAGTTCGCGACGGCGCAATCGATCAACGTGTATCCGGCGGTCGTGGTCGCGGCTCAGGCCGTCGGCGGCGCCGCGGGGAACATGATCGCCATCCACAACGTGGTGGCGGCTGCCGCCACAGTCGGCCTACTCGGACAGGAAGGACCAGTCCTGCGGAAGACCGTCATCCCGATGGTCTACTACTGCCTGCTCGCAGGTTCGCTGGCCTTCATCTTCATCAACGGGATCGGATTCAACATCGGCACGATCGGGCTGATCCTGGTCATCGCACTGTTGGTGGCAACGATCATCGCGATACGGAACCACGACGCATCGCGTCCGCCGGTGTCGGCGTCGTCGGGGCGATCAGCAGGGGAAGCGGAGGGGGCGTCACGCTAGAAACTGAGCGGACGCCGGACGGCGACCACCGCCCAGCGTCCGTACTGCCTCGAGCGAACGTTCAAGCAGCCGGATCCGACGCGAGTCGAAAGAGAAGCGGCGGCGGGGAGAGGAATTGGCCCCCCCCCCAGACGGGAGTTGGAGCAACGAACCAGCGACCGCCACCCACCCAACTCAAGCC
>CAZJEH010000030.1:0-25124 GCA_964544905.1 uncultured Gemmatimonas sp. | reverse complement strand
CCCCCCCCGTCTAACCCGCGGGGGGGGGGTGGTGCTTGCCCCCCCCCCCCGCTTCTCTGCTTTTCCCGAAGCATCCAGGGGACGCCTACCCTCGATGCAACGGTCTCGTTGTCCGGGCCAGCTAAGCCAGCCTACAGCTCCTACCGGATCTGGTTGCCCGCGATCCAGACGCCGTAGATCTGCCGGGTATTGCGGATATCCTGCAGGGGATCCGCATCGAGCGCGATGAAGTCGGCCCAGGCGCCCGGCTGTAGCGTTCCGACCGTCCCTTCGAGCCGGATGCAACGCGCCGCGTCACCCGTGGCAGCCCGTAGCACCGCCTCCGGGGTCATGCCCGCGTCCGCCATCATCTCCAGCTCCAGATGCTCCAGGTACCCCTGGAACCGGCCGGGGAAGCGCGTTCCGCTATCCGTTCCCATGGCGATCCCGATGCCGGCCTGGTGCAGCGCCATCAGGTTCCGCTCCGCCACGGGGAGCTGCGCCTTGTAGTACAGAGCTGCAGCGCCCTCGGCCTGCTGCTGACGGAGACTTGCCGGCGGGAAGGTGTCGATTCCGGCGGGAGCGGCCCGCTCGAGGAAGAACGGGTCATCGAGGAACGCCGGGCGCTCCGCGTAGACGTAGGTGGACAGCTCGCGGGTAAGCGTCGGAACCAGACAGACGTTCCTCTCCCGCATCATGTCGATGAACTCCTGGTCCACCGGCCGATCGCGCACGCTGTGCCCGATCAGCGCGGCACCGGCCTCCAGGACGCCTTTCGCATCCTCGAGCTCGACGAGGTGCACCGTCACCGGAAGTCCGTGCTCCCGAGCCCTCGAGATCACCGCCTGATAGACTTCGGGCGGCATCTTCTGCTGCTGGCCGATGTTC
The DNA here is from genome assembly GCA_964544905.1 of uncultured Gemmatimonas sp. Classification (GTDB taxonomy): domain Bacteria; phylum Gemmatimonadota; class Gemmatimonadetes; order Longimicrobiales; family Longimicrobiaceae; genus WHSP01. The sequence continues at coordinate 24,257 of CAZJEH010000030.1, read as the reverse complement.
GAGTCGACCCGGATCTTCACCCAATCGACGTCCGCAGCCGCGACCGCGTCGACATGGACGCGGGCAGAATCGACCGACGTCTCATCGTACGATGTGGGGGCGTAGATGAGGCCCGATGCATACAACCGGGCCGTCCGCAGGCTTGGGTTGTCGCGGTTCGCACGCAGCGGCAGGGCGTCCAGAGGATCCTCGCCCTGGCTGAGGACCGTGGTCACGCCGTAGTGGGCATAGATGTCGAGCTGTTCGGCGACTGAGGTGCCCGTTCCCGTGGGGTTCTCGACGTGCGCGTGGGCGTTGATCATCCCCGGCATCACGAAGCGACCGCCGAGGTCGACGACCTCCGCGCCTTCGGGGATCTCTCCCTGACCCACGCTGACGATCCGACTATCGGAGACGACGATCGTGGCGTTCTCCATCACCGGCGCTCCGGTCCCATCCCAGACCCGAGCGTTGGTGAACGCCTGGACTTCGCCCGTCCCACCACCGGCCGCACCGTCGCCGGCGTCACCCCCGCACCCAGCGGCGACGAGCAGAAACAACCCGCTCAGCGGCAGGATCGAAAACCCGGTTCCGGGCCTTCTTCCCTGCGCTCCAGGCCTCCGTTCGGTCCCACCGCGATGCAAGTCGTTGCGCGACAAGATTACCTCCTGGCTGTTTCTCGTTCAGGTGCGCCGAGGTGGGACCCGAGCGGTCCCACCGGCTCGGCGCGAATGTCGTTGGCGACGCGCCGTCGCCAGCTCGGCGAGCGCGCGCGGGCCAACCGCCTACTGACCGCCCCCGCCGCCCGGGCCGCCCGGGCCGCCGGGGCCGCCGCCAAACCCACCGGGCGCAGGTCGCTGCCAACCATCATTGCTCGGCCCGTTCTGATGGAACCGCGAGTCCGCGCTGAGCGGGTTGCCGCTCGCCAGGCCGGCGTTGGCGTTCCCCCAGAACTTCCCAGCCAGATAAGTCGCGTTCCGAACGCGAAGGAGCAGGTCCTGGTAACGCGGGTCGTTCTGTGGGTAGCCCGAGAAGGAAGATAGGTCCGCGTTGCCGAGGATCACCACGTCGATCCCCGGAACCGACGCGATCTCCAGTGCGTTCTGCACCCCTTCCAGAGTCTCGATCATCACGACCACCAGCATGTTGTCGTTGATCGAGTTGCGGAAGTTCTGACCGGCCGGGATGGCTGGCTGCCAGATCCGCTGCGCCTGTCCTGCCCCCGAGCTTCGGCGGGCGACCGGTGGGAACCGCGTGTACATCGCCGCCTGGCGTGCCTCGAGAGCGTCATCGACGGTCGGGATGATGATGCCGAGCATCCCGATGTCCATCGCCTGCTGGATGCTCGACTCGTCCGCGTCGGCCATGCGGATCATCGGAATCGCACCGACACGAGGGCACGCGGCGACCATCTTCTCGATATCGCCAAAGGTCAGCGTCGCGTGCTGCATCTCGAACCACGTGAAGTCGTAGTGCGGCGCCTCCGAGCAGTACCGGTCGATGTCAAAGGTCGAGATGGTGTGGCTGAAGACCTGTTCACCCCTCAGCAGCTTGGCCTTCGCGGTGTTGTAAAGCTCCCGATCGGGATCCTGCATGTACGCCCTGACGGCCCATCCCCAAGGACGACCCGGGTCGATCTCGATCGGCTGCACCGTTTCGTGGAGATAGGCGTGTGCCCCCTGGGCCGACGCCGCCTCCGGTTGGACCAGTACGGCGGACACCAGAAAGCCGAGTGCGGCGAGGGCCCCTGCTCGTCTTGCCATCATGACGCCTCCTTCGGGATCACTACTCGTGGGAATCGGGAACCCGGCGCCGGGACTGCCGGCACTGGGAGGAACAGCATACGCGCGCACTTCCGCGCGTCACGCATCAGGTACCGCTGCCAATCGAAGCATTGAAATCGAGGTTCTCCGTGATCCTCGTTCCGTCTCGCTTGAATGCTTCCATATAGAGGCCGATCCGCCGCTTGGCCTCGGCGAGATCGTGGTTGCCGATGTTGAGGTTGAGCAGGTCGATGTACCATGGGACCTTCACGGAATCCTTCACGAACACATCGACGATCTCGCGGGCGATGGGCAGCGTCGTCTGCTTCGAGTCGTCGTGCACGTCCTTGTCGCTGGCGTTGACCAGCTTCTGGAACTCCTCTTCGAGCAACCGGTCGAACAAGGCCTCCGTAAGCGTGTCACCGGCCCGGACGCCCGTCTCCGGGTCGTCGGCCGTGAACGGCGCCTGCTTGTGCAGCCATTCCCACAGGATGCTCACGCGGATCTCGCCCGTGGCCATGTCCTCCATCAGGTAGAGGACGTCGTCGTTCCCGAAGAAGTCAGCCGGCTTGAGGGCGGCCGCCTGGAAGCCCTGCAGGAAGGCGTTTCCGTACTGCACGGCCACGCTGATCAGATCGCGGGCGCCCCGGATCGTGCGGGGAGCGGGTTCGAGGAGAAACAGTCCGTCGGCGTCCTCCTTCGAGTAGCCCAGCGGCGGGAACTTGCGACCGAGCTGGTTGTCCTGACCGACGCGCTCCCAGACCGGCCGGATGATATGCACCATCTTCCAGTGCGCGACCCATTTGCCGCTCGCACCCTCCCGCTGCTCGCGCTCCGCCCCGGCGACCGCCTTCTTCATGCTCGCCTCGACCCCTGCAGGTGAACCCACGGGGATGTTCGGCTCCATCCCACCCTGCCAAAGCGCGAAGCGGCCATTCCGGTCCGGGGTGTTCACGGCCCGGCGCACCCGATCCTCGTAGACGCGCATGTAGCCGTATGTCATCGTGATGGCGTCGATGTTGGGATTCTGGAAGGTCGGATCCCACGCCATCGCGTCCGAAACGCTGTTGATGTAGTCCCAGCGCCCGGTGTTGAAACCGACGAAGTGCTTTCCGAGCACCGCCCGGATCTCCATCAACTGGAAGCACTCCTCCACCTGCTCGACCAGCACGTACGTCTTGATCGTGCCGACTTCGAGGCCGAGATGCTCCTCGAGCGCGCTGAGCATCCGGTTCCAGAAGGCGGCTTCCTCGGCCGTCTGGATCTTCGGAAGATACAGGACGATCGGCGCTCCCCTCCCCAGCAGCGTCTCGTGGTTGTTCACCACGAAGATGGCCGCGTCGACGATCGACGCCGAGAATCCCGAGCCGTCCTTCCAGCGGATGTGGCGGTCGTCGAGGTGAAGGCCGCGGGCGCGGAAGATCACGGTCGTGAAGTCGAGCTGCTTGCGCCAATCGTCGATGATGCGGCGGCCGAAGAAGCCCTCCGCCCAGGTGTTCATCTCGGAAGCGATCTGCTCGGCTACCTTGAGGAAAACCGGGGATCGGTCGATGGCCAGCTTCAGGTTCCGCTGGTTGTCGAGCGACATGGCGGTGACCTGTCCGAGCGCGTCCTCGGCATCGAACATCCAGCCATCCGCGCCGGAGAGCAGTGCGTAGGCGACGTTGCGAAGCCCCTTCTCCGGCGGCGCGTTCGGGCGGGTCCCCGGTCCCGTGCCCTGGATCCACTGGCGCCGGAGCGCAGGCGGGATCTCGCTGCCCTCGAAGTTCCCGGCCCGGGCGTCAGCGACCCGGATGTTCGTTCCGGGGATCACGCCATCGGGGTCGAGGAAGTCGATCCGCGTCTTCGTGCGGAATCGCTCGTTGCGGCGGCGGGTCCGCTCGGTCATCAGGCGCTTGCGCTCACGATCAAGCGGGGCCAGCGCCTCGATCGCCTTCAGCGCCGCGGGCGTGAGCACATCCGCGTACTCCTTCTCGAGGTTCGCCCGGATCTCGAGATTAACGCTCGAGTTCGGGAACCCTCCCATCACATCGGCATTACTCACCAGTCGATAGCTCCGGTAAACCGTTGAGAGAACCCCCCGTTCAGCACGACAGAGCGGCCAGCGCAGCCGTGGAAAGAGGCGCCGCGTCGAAAGCTTCGGTCGTGTGGATATGCACGATGGCTGGATCGTGGCAAGGGCTTGTCGGCCAGGGGTAGAGAAGCGAGATGGAGCGGCCCGGCCCATTCAAACCGGGTCCGCTCGCGTGGATAGGATGCGACGCGAAGCCGTCACGAGCAAGATTTCCATCGCCGAGGCGGCCGCGCCCCAGGCCCGTTTGGCGTCGGGCGTAGAAGGACGTATGTTGACGTTGAATTTTACGAGGGCGGCGCTTGGAGAGTCTGGTTTTGTCCCATCCCCGGCGGTACGACCTCCCCGCAGAGCCCATCGGCACGACTAACGGCAAGTGAACAGATCAGCAGGTCACCGACTTTCCCCGCCAGAATATAGCTCCAACGTCGACCCGGTGCCTTCCGTCCCGCGCTACGGGTTCGCGAGCGGGTCTGTCCTATGAGCGTAGCTACCAGACGGAAGCCCACGACCGACCTCGAGGCCGCGCTCGCCAGCCGGCTGGGCGGCGAGGTGCTTTTCGACGCATACACGCGGCACCTCTACTCGACCGACGCGAGCATGTACTCGATCGAGCCGATCGGCGTCGTGTACCCGCGCGATGCGGACGACGTCGTCGCAACGGTCGAGATCGCGGCGGAGCACGGCGTTCCGGTCTTGCCTCGGGGAGGTGGGACCAGCCTCGCCGGGCAGACCGTCGGGCAGGCCGTCGTGCTCGACTTCTCGCGGTACATGAACGCGATTCTCGAGGTCGATCCCGAGGCGCGGATGGCACGGGTGCAGCCGGGCGTGGTTCAGGACGACCTCAACCGGGCCGTGCTGCAGCATAAGCTGCTGTTCGCTCCCGACACATCGACGTCGAATCGGGCGACGCTGGGTGGGATGATCGGAAACAACTCCTGCGGCGCCCGCTCGGCTCGCTACGGGATGACGATCGACCACGTCCTCGAGCTCGACGTCGTCCTGTCCGATGGCAGCCGCGCGCATTTCGCCCCGGTCGACGAGGCCACGATCGCCGCCCGAGCCCGTGGGTCGTCGCTGGAAGCCCGGCTCTACCGCGAGATCCACTCGCTGGTGTCCGGCTGCGCCGACGTGATTCGGCGTGACATGCCGCCCCACTGGCGGCGTTCGGGCGGGTATCGGCTCGAGCGCATGCTCCCCGAAAGCGGGCCGTTCAGCCTGACCAACCTGGTGGTCGGCTCCGAGGGCACGCTCGCCATCACCACCGAGGCGATGGTGAAGCTCGTCCCCAAGCCGCCGGTAATCGCGGCGCTGGTCGGCCACTTCGAGACCGTGTCTGCGGCGATTGCGGCGGCGCATCCCGCGATGGAGGAAGGTGCGTCCGCGGTTGAACTGGTCGACCGGATCATCCTCAACCTCGCGCGAAGGTCCCCGATCCATCGTCACCTGGCGGAGCAGCTGCACGGCGACCCGGGCGCCCTTCTCTGGGTCGAGTTCTACGGGGACACACTCTCCGAGGCCAGCGAGGGGATGGAGCGGCTGCGACGGCGCTGGCAGCGGGAAGGCCACGGCTATGCGCTGGTTCCCGCTCCCACGCCCGCTGAGCAGAAGGGGTTCGTCGCGCTGCGCAAGGCGGGGCAGGGTATGCTCCTGGCCGCCGGCGAGAACGGGCAGAGGTCTCTCGCCTTCGTCGAGGATACGGCGGTTCCGCCGGAGAGGCTGGCGGAGTACGCCGAACGGTTCGCGCGGCTCCTCGACCAGCACGGGATGCACGCTGGCTTCTACGGTCACGCGTCGGCGGGCTGTCTGCACATCCGGCCGTACCTCGACCTGACGAAGCCCGAATCGGTCGAGAAGATGCGCACTGTCGCGGAAGCCGTGGTAGGGCTCGTCGCGGAATACGGCGGGATGAACAGCAGCGAGCACGGCGACGGGCTCGTCCGCAGCGAGTTCAACCGGCGCATCTTCGGCGACGAGTTGTACGGCGCCATGCGCGAGGTCAAGCGGATCTTCGACCCGGAGAACCGGATGAACCCGGGAAAGAAGGTCGATCCTCCGCCGATGACGGAGAACCTCCGGGACCCCCGCCTGCCTCCCGCGCCGGCGCTCGACACGCACTTCCACTACCACTCCCCGGACGGGATGCGGGGCGCGGCGAACCGGTGCATGCGGATCGGCGAGTGCCGCAAGTCGCCCGTCGCCGGCGGCGTGATGTGCCCTTCGTACATGGCCACGCGGCAGGAGGAGCATTCCACCCGCGGTCGCGCCAACGCGCTGGTGCGCGCCCTGTCGATGCCCGACCCGGCGGAGGCGCTGGGCGACGAACGGTTGCACGAGATCCTCGACCTGTGTCTGGAGTGCAAGGCGTGCAAGCGGGAGTGCCCGCTGTCCGTCGATATGGCGACGCTGAAGTCGGAGGCCCTTGCCGCGCACCACGCGAAGCACGGGATACCGCTCCGCTCGCGCGTCTTCGGGCATGTCAGAACGCTGAACCGGATCGGCTCGGCTTTCGCGCCGCTGTCCAACCTGCCCAGCGGCATTGGCCCGGCGAGGCGTATTCTGGAGCGGGTCCTCGGCATCCACCACAAGCGGCCGCTCCCGCGCTTCCAGAGGCAGACGTTGCCGAAGTGGTTCGCGAGCCGGTCGCGGAAAAAGGCTCCCCACGCGAAGCGCCCCACGAAGGGGCCGCTGGTGTTCCTGGCCGACTCATTCACCAGCTTCACCGAACCCGAGATCGGGCGGGCGGCGATCGAGCTGCTTGAGGCGGCCGGCTGGGAGGTCGAGCTGGTCGACGACGTTTGCTGCGGGCGCTCCCTCATCTCCAAGGGGCTTCTGGACGATGCGAAGGCCCGCCACCGGGCGCTCATCAGCAAGCTCGGGCCTCGAGCGGAGCAGGGAGTGCCGATCGTGGGGTGTGAGCCGTCCTGTGTGCTCACGCTCCGGGAGGAGCTACCGGACCTGATGGGTCGCTCTGCCGCGGTCGACGCGATCGCCAGTCGGGCCAGCCTGGCCGACGACCTCATCGCCGATGCGGTGGCCGACGGCTCGCTCACCGTCGATCCGGAGGCATCGGTCGCGAACAGACCCATCCTGTTCCACGGTCACTGCCACCAGAAGGCGGGCGGTGCCGTGACGGGGTCCATTCGTGTCCTGCAGAGTATCCCGGGCGCGCAGGTGGACGTCGTCGATGCTGGCTGCTGCGGGATGGCCGGGTCGTTCGGCTTCGAGGCGGAGCACTACGACCTCTCCCTCCAGATCGGAGGGATCCGGCTGTTCCCCGCGGTGAACGCGGCGCCGCAGGATGCGCTCATCGCCGCGACCGGTGTTTCCTGCCGGCAACAGATCGCTCACGGCGCCGGCCGTAGCGCCCAGCACCCCATCGTCCTGCTCAGGGCCGCCACGCGCATCCCATGATCACGGAAAGCGTAGTCGTCGCGCTCGCTGGTCTCATCGCCGTCGTCGCTCTCCTCTTCCTCCTCATCACCCGGTACAAGTGGCACGTGTTCATCGCGCTGCTCGTGCCGATCCTCCTGTTCGCCGCCGTGCCGGGCCTGAACCGGGAGGTGTTCATCGAGGCGTTCGAGCGGGGCTTCGGTCAGACGATCCAGAGCATCGCCGTGGTCATCGTGCTGGGTTCCGTTCTGGCCGAGGCGCTGAAGCACACGGGGGGTGTGGAGAAGATCACATCGACGATGATCCGCTGGGTCGGCGAGCAGCGGATGCCCCTCGCGCTCACGCTCAGCGGGTTCGTCATCGGGATCGCCATCTTCTCCGATGTCGGCTACGTCATCCTGAACCCGCTGGTGCACTCGGCGGCTCTCAAGACGGGCCTCACGATGAGCACGATGGCGACGGGGCTCGTGGGGGCGATGCAGCTCACGCACGCGATGGTGCCGCCGACCCCCGGCCCATTGGCGGCGGTCGCACTGGTCGAGGCCGACGTCGGCAAGGTGATCCTCTACGGTTCGGTCATCTGCCTCATGTCGTCCCTTGCCGGGTGGGTATTCGCTCGCATCGTTGGCCCGCGCATCGAGTCTCCTCCGTCGAGTGAGTTCGTGGGCCAGTCCTTCATCGAGCGGGGACTCGAGTCCCAGCTACCCACCACCGGCCGCGCCTACGCTCCGATCCTGCTCCCGCTGTTTTTGATCGCGTCCCAGAGTGTGACGCGGCTGTCGCTCCCCTCGGACCACATCGTCAACGTGGTGATGTTGTATCTGGGATGGCCGGTCGTCGCGCTGTCGATCGGCGTCCTCCTCGCATATCGCAACACTCAGCCCGAGCACCGTACAGACCGGACCGGGGCCTGGATCGAAGATGGGCTCCGGACGTCCGCGATGATCATCATGGTCACCGGGCTCGGTGGCGCTCTGAGCCAGATCCTCCGCGCGACGCCGGCCGTCGACGCCATTGCCGAGGCGATCGCCTCCACCGGCGTACCCGCCATCTTCCTCCCGTTCGTGCTCGGCGTGGTCGGAAACATGATCACGGGTTCCACCACGGTCGGGGTCATCACGGCCGCGTCGATCGCCGCACCCATGATGGGCACGCTGGGCCTGACACCCGAAGCGACCATGCTCGCCGGCGCGTCCGGGTCGATGATCATCAAGTACGTCAACTCCAGCTATTTCTGGGTCTGCACCTCGCTCTCCCGCATGTCGCTGAAGGCCGCGCTGATCTCTTACGGCGGCGTTACGTTCGTGAACGGGATCGTCGCCATGGCGGTCGTCTACGCGCTCTGGTCGATCGGCTGGATCTGAGAGGCCCGCAAACCTCTAAGACAACCGCCCCAAAGCGGTTACCGGACCGGCCAACCTGTCCTTGCACTCTCGAGGTCCTATAACACTGCGAGCCGTCGTGCGGACCGGCCATGCGCACGACGTCGTGGCTCCCGGGGCGTCAGTTCCTGCCCTCGTCGACCCCCCTGGAAGCGTTTTCGCCGCGTCGGGCCGCTGGCCCGCTTCTTGTCAGACGTGCGGACAGCGGCGGTCATGCTCTCCGGCAGGATTCAGGGCCGCCCTCCCGGTCCGCGTCTCGAGCAGAATCCGATGAAGAACCCGCCCTCCGCTCCGCCCGATCGCCCGCCCACCACTTGGATCGCCGTCCTGCTAGCGGCGGTCGCCGCCGTCGCCGTCGCGAGTGCACAGGTGCCCGAGGGCTGGCGCGCCGGAGTCCGCTACCAGCGCGAGATGTTCCCCACCAACACCGCGAGCTTCATGTTCTGCCGACTCGTGTACGAAAGCATCCGCCGGGAACCGGACGGCATGGGTTGGAGCACAGACTACCCCATGGCGGACAAGAACCTCATGGTCCGGCTGTCCGACTTCACCACTACCGACGTCAATCGTTATTCCGACGGTGAGCCGGCCCACGCGCTGGTGCAGGCGACCGACCCGGAGATGTTCCGTTGCCCCTTCCTGTTCGCATCGGATGTCGGGACCGCCGGGTTCTCTCCCGAAGAGGCGGCGATGCTGCGTGAGTACCTACTGAAGGGTGGCTTCCTCTGGGTGGACGATTTCTGGGGGTACGCGGCGATGGAGAGCTGGATGCGCCAGATGGACATGGTGTTGCCGGGGCTTCCGCGTGTTGCCATCGAGCCGGATCACCCGGTCCTGTCCAGCTATTACACGGTCGACGTGATTCCCCAGATCGCCCACATCCAGTTCTGGCGCAGGTCCGGAGGCGAGACCTCGGAGCGGGGCGCGGAGTCGGCGATCCCGACCATGAGCGCGATCACCGACGGGAACGGCCGGGTCCTCGTGCTCATGACGCACAACACCGACATCGCCGACGGCTGGGAAAGGGAGAGCGAGGACTACGACTTCTTCGCCCGCTTCTCGCCTCCGGCGTACGCGATCGGCATCAACGTCGCCGTGTTCGCCATGACTCACTGATCGCAACGGATGGATGATGTCTCCCTCAGAAGATCGGGGCTCGGCCGATGCGGATCCGTTCGAGCGTCCGGGTCACGCCCCCTCCGATGATGCGGGTAAGGACGGTCGCGAAGTCGAGCCGCTGAAAGAATCCGCTGAAGACGACGTTCTCCCTGTCAGTCCGGGGCGTCGCCGCGCGGCAACCGTGATTGGCCTGGTCATGCTCGCCGCGATCCTCGGTTTTTTGGTCGTTTTCATCGCCACCCACATGGAGCGGTCCGACGGTGGGTCGATGCTCGGAACCCGCCCACCTTCGGTACCTGCCGCCCCGGGTGTGGCCTGAGGCCGGTCCGCCGGTTACGTTCCCTCCCGCCGACATCCTCGTCGACCGACCTTCGCGCCCATGAACCCGGGAACGATGACGACTGAAGAAACCATCGAGCTCCAGCTCGCCGAGGGTCGGCGCATCTCCACGCACATCCGCCGGCGTACGACGGGTCGATCGCCCCATACCGGCAGGGAGCTGGTCGAGTTGCACGGGTGGGTGGCGACGTCCGACGACGAAGTCCACCGCTGGCTCTCCGTCGCCCTACGAGGCCTGGGGGACGGAATCGTTCGGTCCATCGATGGCAGCGGCGAGGTCTCCGGACGATGGCAACTCTCCTGGAACTCGTACGGGGAATCGGCCGGCGTCCACACCTATGGGCTCATCCTGCGGGAGGCCGAGGAGCTTTCCCTCGAGGTCCTGCAGATCGACGGGTTCGAGCTCCATCCGTACGAGTATCGCGAAGAGATCATCGATGACGGGCTGACCATCTGGGCCAAGGTCGTCGGGACTCACGCGGATGTGACCCGCATCAATCGCCTCATCCGCACTCGCCCGACGTTCCCGGTGATCCGCTGGGGCATCCAGAAGGAGCCGCGTGAGATGCGGTTGGCGGTCGCGGAATGGTCGGAGTACGAAGACCGCATCAAGTACCGCTTGGTCCTCGTCGACCACGAAGTGAACGAGAGTCTGAGGGCCGATCTGAGTCGACTCCAGGAACAGAACAACCGGGCGGCGCTCGGCTACTACGCCAACCTCGTGGATCGGCTGGCCGACCTGCTCGTCGACCGGGGAGTCGTCAGTCGCCAGGAGCTGGACGCCATTCGCGATGCCGCGCGGGCACAGCCGGGGGTCGCGCGCCACGAGTTCTGGCACGTCGCCGACGTCGATCTGCTGTAAGATCCCGCCGTAACGTCGGCCGTTTCTCCCCCCGGAAGTCGGGCCGACCGTACTGATCGTGCCGATGCTGGACTGGTCCTTCTACGGAAATTCCCTTCGCCTCTGGCTGGTTGCTGCCGGCGTGGCCATTGCCACGTTCCTGGGGGTCTACCTCGGCACCCGCCTCCTCGCCAGACAGTTCCGCCAGGTCAGCAGCAGGACCCGCTCGTTCTGGGACGACGCGGCCCTCGCCGGAATTGAGGCCGCAAGAAAGTGGGTCTTCCTAGCTGTTGCCCTCTGGATGGGATCGCACACGCTCGCGCTGCCCGATCGGGCAGTGGCGGTACTGCGCGTCGTCGCGACCTTCGCGCTCCTTGCCCAGCTGGGGATCTCGGGCACGGCGGCCCTCCGAGCCTACGTCGGGCTCTACAGCGAGCGGGCGCTCGCGGAGGATGGAGCCGCGGTGACGACAGCCCGCGCGGTCGGCGTACTGATCAGCGCGGCGCTGTGGATCGTGATCCTCCTGGTGGTGCTGGAGAACCTCGGGATAGATGTGACGGCCCTGATCGCCGGTCTCGGTATCGGGGGAATCGCCATAGCGCTGGCTGTCCAGAGGGTGCTCGGGGACCTTCTCGCGTCGCTGTCGATCCTGCTCGACAAGCCGTTTGTGGTGGGGGACTTCATTGTGGTGGGCGACCTCTCGGGCACCGTCGAGCGAGTGGGCCTCAAGACGACCCGTGTGCGGAGCCTCTCCGGAGAGCAGCTCGTCTTCTCGAACTCGGACCTGCTGGAAAGCAGGATCCGGAACTACAAGCGGATGTACGAGCGCCGCGTCGTCTTCCGATTCGGGGTGGAGTACGGAACGCCGCGAGAGAAGCTGGAGTGGATCCCCTCGGCGGTAAAGCGGATCATCGAGGACCTGCCGGACGTCCGCCTGGACCGGGCACACTTCGCCTCTTTCGGCCCATATTCGCTCGACTTCGAGGTCGTCTACTACGTCCTGAAGGCCGACTACAACACCTACATGGATCGCCAGCAGGCGATCAACCTGGCCCTCAGCAGGGAGCTCGAAGAAAGGGGGATCGCGATGGCGTTCCCCACGACCACCGTGCATCTCGCCAGTCTGCCCAACGCCTTGGCGCCCGAGGAAGTGCTGGCGCGTGTACGGTCGGGGGCGGACGGCGATTCGGGAGGCGAACGCGACGCGGTTAAGGAAGCGCCTTGAGGTGGGGCCTGTGTGGTCGGCCCGTGAGCCCGCCCCCGGCAGGTAGCAGGCTCACGGGAACGCACTACCACTCAGGGGACGATGGAGACGCTGCTGTCCTCGTCGCCGGTCCGGCGCACGATCAGCTTGTGGGCCCGCAACCGCAGCGCGTTGATGCGGATGAACCCGCGAGCGTCCTCCTGGTCGTAGCCTCCCTCGACGTCCATCGACGAAAGCTCCCTATCGTAGAGCGAGCTGGGTGACTCCCGACCGAGGATCGTCACCGATCCCTTGTACAGTTTCAGCTTCACCCGACCATCGATGAGCCGCTCTGACTGCCGGAACGCAGCGCGGATGAAGTCCATCTCCGGCGAATACCAGAAGCCGTTGTAGATCAGCTCGGCGAAGCGTGGTGAGAGGGAGTCCCGGAGCCGCAGCACCTCGCGGTCCATCGCGATGCCCTCGAGGTCGCGCAGGGCATGGTAGAGCACCGTCCCGCCCGGGGTCTCGTAAACGCCGCGTGACTTGATCCCCACGAACCGGTTCTCGACCATGTCGACGCGGCCGATCCCGTGGAGGCCGCCCAGTTCGTTCAGGTAGACGAACAGGTCGACCGGGTCCGTGTGGACGATACCAGCCGCCGGGTTCTCCACCCGCGTGGGCATCGCATCCTTGAAGTGGATCTCGATGTAGGCCGGCTCGTCGGGGGCATCCTCGGGTGACCGCGTGAGGCGGAACATCGACTCGTCGGGCGTCTGCATGGGGTCCTCGAGCATGCCGGCTTCGTACGAGCGGTGCATCAGGTTCTCATCGCTCGAGTATGGCTTCTCGACCGACGCCTCGACGGGAATGCCGTTCTCGCGGGCGAACGCGAGGAGGTCCGAGCGACCGCGGAAGCGCTGCAGGAACTCCCGCTCCTTCCAGGGGGCGATGACCCGCAGGCGCGGCGCGAGGGCCGCGTAGGCCAGTTCGAAGCGCACCTGGTCGTTCCCCTTCCCGGTCGCACCGTGCGCGACGTACTCCGCCCCTTCCTGCAGCGCGATCTCCACCTGTCGCTTGGCGATCACCGGGCGCGCGAGCGACGTCCCCAGCAGGTACCGGTTCTCGTAAACCGCGTTACCCGCGATCGCCGGGAAGATGAAGTCCGTGACGAACTCCCGCCGCAGGTCCTCGACGTACACCTCAGTTGCGCCAGTGCGGCGGGCCCGCTCCGCCACCTCATCGAAGTCTTCCTGCTGCCCGACGTTCGCCACGTATGCGACCACCTGGTACCCCCGTTGCTGGAGGACCTTCAGGATGCATGCGGTGTCGAGTCCGCCGCTGTAGGCGAGGACCACCTTTTCGTTAGCCAAGCTGTCACTCCGTGATCGTGAAAGCGTTCAAAACCGGGGGCACCGGGTGGACAAAGTGCCGCCCGGCCGCTACATCAAGCGGACGGTCTCCGGACCGTCCAGCACCTTCGGGGTCGTTTGGCCCCTGACCGAGCCGACCGTTCCAGCGGCAGAGAGAATCATGATGCGTGAAGAAGAACATCCCGAGTCCCCGACTCCGGACATGCCGACGACACCGCTCACGGATCCGATCCGTGAACGCCTTTTCAAGTCGCGAACCCTGATCATCGCCGGCGAGGTCAACCAGAAGCTCGCGTCGAGTGTCACCGCGCAGCTCCTCGCCCTGGCCGCCGACTCGGACGACACCATCACCATCTTCATCAACTCGCAGGGTGGTCACGTCGAGTCGGGGGACACGATCCATGACATGATCCGGTTCGTCAAGCCGCGGGTGAGGATCGTCGGGACGGGTTGGGTGGCGAGCGCGGGCGCCCTCATCTACGTGGCGGTCCCGCGGGAGGACCGCTATTGCCTGCCTCACACCCGTTTCCTCCTGCATCAGCCGGCCGGCGGAGTAGGGGGATCCGCCGCGGACATCGACATCGAGGCGAGGGAGATCATCAAGATGCGGGAGCGGCTGAACCGGGTGTTCGCCGAGCGAACCGGCCAGCCGCTCTCCCGAATCGAGGAGGACACGCGAAGGAACTTCTGGCTATCGGCCACCGAGGCTCAGGAATACGGCCTCGTGGGGAAGATCATCGAGGAGTCGACTCAACTGAGATAGGACGGTCGCGGGGAGATGGGCTCCGGTCCGGATCGCTGGCTGCGGAGGAGCGCGGGCGGATCGAATCGCCCCCTCCCCCTTCGATCCGGGCCAGATCGGAGTGGATGGCCAGCAGCTCTCCCTGCTCTTCGGGCGTCAGGAAATCGGGATTGAAGCCAAGCTGGCGAATGCGCCGGCTGGCGGCGGAGCGTGCTTCTCTTTCCTCCATACTCCGGTACTCCCCTTCGGGTACTCAGCGGTCCATCTACCACCACACCGCATCCCCGAACGCAGGGACGTCCGCGACACCCCGCATACCCAGGGCCGCACCAGCGAGGCCTGCCCGGTGCCGCCGCCCAACCTCCTCACCGCCTGACCAGGTCTTCGCGGACGTACCCCTGAAAGATACAGCCAGGCGCGGTGGGCACGTAGAGCGCGTCGATCGAGGAAGCATCGGCCCCCGCGAAGAGAAGGATGCCCTGGTGTTCCCCCACCCGGCGCAGGAGATCGACGGCGATTCGGCGCTCTCCCAGATAGCGAACGAAGGTGGTTCCTCGGAATGATATCGGATCGCCCCGGATCAGCCACGGCTCCTGTCCGGCATAGCCCGCGATGACGTTGACCGGGTGAACGGCGCTCAGCGGCTGAACCTGGCCGTCGACCAGGAGGACGATGCCGCTACCGGCGATCTTGGCCGGGATCTCCCTGAGGCCGTTTGGCGCGCTACGATCGACGACGCATACCGTCGTATCGGGCAGGGCGGCGTACTCCGGCGGGACGCGAGAGCCTCCGCCACCTGCCTGCAGTACCTGCCCACAACCCGCGACACCCCCGAGCAGTACGGCGGCCACGACCCACGACCACCACTCGCACTTCCGCATTACGGCTCCTGTCTGGGTTGGCTCCCTGGTTGTACCCTCCCGTTTCACCCCGACGGCGCCCCGCAAGATCCGCACGCTCGCGTCGGCACGGGGCCTCCGGTCATCGATGTCATTCGTCCGTGGGCGGCGAAGTCCTTTCCGCCGTCGGCGCACGCGACGGGTCGCTGAACCTGACCGCGACCGCCGGTCGCGGTGCGCCCATCCCGTCGTTCACAACGCCTGCGATGCGGCCGTCGGCTACCTTGCCCTCGAAGACGATCGGGTTGCTGTCGTCGGTCTGGATCTCGATCTCGACTCGATCCCCCTTCAGGCTGCCCACGATCGGTACCTCCATATCGTCCAGCCTGGCGCTTCCGGTCAAGCGCTGGAACTCCTGCACGAGTTCGAGCCGAAAGGGAGCGGTCGCCGTCGCGTCGACCAACCAGAACCCGTCGACTCTCGCCGGGACGATCCACGCGAACACAGTCGCTCTTTCAGCCCCTGCGCCAATTGTGCGGGTCGTGTCCGGACTCCAGTCTCCCATGTGGAAGGCGTGGGACACCACTCGCGTTCCGGGCCTGAGCTCGCTCAGCAGGCGCGGCCGCAGACGCAGGTTGAACTCGGGGCTGAGGTACAGCATCACGACGTCGGCATCGGCGAAGGGCGTTTCGAAGATGTCTCCCTCGACGAACCGAACGCGGGCACTCAGGCCAGCAGCTTCCGCGACCGCCCGACTTGCCTCGACCAGCGAGCCGTCGTACTCCACCCCGACGGCACGCGCTCCCCGGGCCGCGGCGGCGATGACCAGGCGTCCATCCCCCGAGCCAAGATCGTACACTAGGTCGCCGGGTCCCACGCGGGCCATGTCCAGCATGAGGTCGACGATCGTACCGGGTGTGGGGATATACGGAGGCGCTTCGCGGGGGATCGCCTGCCCCCTCGCCGGAAGGGCCGACGCCACGATGAGCGGAGCGATCGCGACGATCATCGCTGAGGAGCGGAAGGGAATCTCCCACAGATCCTTTGTGGCGCCGTTGCGTATGCTCGTCACTATCGCCCGCTCGCTCCGTTCAGCGTATTCTGACACATGCCGAGGGCTGGAAGGTGGTCGGCACGGTTATACGACGGACGGGCGAAAAAGGTGCAGCCCCGCTCGGGGGGCCGACACCCACCGAGCCACGCGCGCTCGGCGAACCAGTCGATCCGGTCCGAACAGCCGCTCTCTCGCGTCGTCAGCTACACGCGGGTTACCCTCCCGCGCATCGATCGTCACATTTGTAGGATCCGGATCCTCCTTCGCTCCATCAGCACCGCACCCACCCATGGACGATCGCGTTCATCGCGCCTACGACGGCGAGCTCGATCCTGACGATCTGACGCCCGACGAGCGACTCGAGCTGGCCTCCATGAGCGAGCTCCTCAGTGACGTGGCACACGCTCTGCGGAGCGTTCCCGCACCTGATCTGACGGCGAGAGTGATGGCTGCGCTCCCGGTCAGAAGCATGGCAGACTCGCCAGGTGTGACCTCGCGGTTGCATTCCGCACTCACCTGGCTCTGGCGTCCGAGGCAGTTCGCTATTTCGTGGCGACCCGCATACCTGGCACTGGTGGTTGTCCTCCTGGCGACGGGATGGGTGTCCGTTCGGGAGATCACCGGAAGGGGTCCGTTTATGGGTGCGGAGGCCGCCACCCCGCCATTGCTCTACGTTCAGTTCAGGTTGGAGGCCCCCGGAGCGGTCAGCGTCGAGCTCGCAGGCTCGTTCACGAACTGGAACGCGGCTGTCCCGCTCATCGAAACCATGCCGGGGATCTGGTCAACCTCAATCGCGTTGGAGCCGGGAGTGTACGACTACGCTTTTGTCGTCGACGGGCGCACGTGGGTCGTCGATCCGTCCGCTCCGAAGGTGGAAGACGGCTTCGGCGGGATGAACAGCCGACTTTTCCTGCCTCGCCCGGATGGGAATGTCTGAGAGGACGCTTCTGCTCCTCTCGCTCCTGTTCATCGGCGGTGCGATCTCGAATGAGCCTGTCGCCGGTCAATGGTGGGTGGACGCTGCCGTGGGTGGGGCCTCGCATGAGGCGGTTACCGCCCACGTCGACACGAACAGCGCCCTGCTCGGTCTTCGCCGCGAAGGGCCCACCTGGATGCAGATCGCCGGAGGTGTTCCGCTTGGCACGGATGGCGCCCGCTGGGGTTCGTTCGCCGGAGGAGCCGAGGTGATCCGCGCAGGCCCATTGGACTACGGTGTCCTTCTCGGCGGCCAGGCGTACGCGTTCTCTTCCGAACCGACCCCGACCGACGGGTGGGGGGCGCTCGGCGAGGTCGGACCCACCCTGCGCTACTCCAGCCCGCGAGTCGCGCTCCAGCTGCGATCCGGGGGAATTGGTTCGTGGAGCGTGGTCGATGGGATCTCCGAGGCCCGGTTCCTCATGTCCAGCGTCGCCGAGTTGGGTTTGACGGTCACCCCCTCCATCACAGTGGACGCGGCCGCGCAGTACGTGGTCGCGGAAGAGGGCGGGTATCCCTTCCTGGGCGGGACTCTCTCGCAGGCTCTGTCGAGGGGTGGCTGGTGGGCGCGGCTCGGCTACTGGTCATCTCGGCAGGTGGAGCGCCCCGAGTGGTCGCTCGGGGCATATGCCAACGCCGGCCAGCGGATACAGCTGCACGCGGTCCTGCGTCAGGAGACGGACGACCCGATCTACCAGCGCCTTCCCCGGCGCAGTTGGAGCCTTGGCCTGAGTTACGTGCTCGGGAAGGCACGTGCTACGCTGCCGCAGTCTCCCGTGGTCATCGCCAGCGGAAGCGTGACCGTCAAAATACCGGCGAGTGACGGTGTCCCCCCGCCTTTTCTCGCGGGTGACTTCAACGACTGGACTCCCGTACAGATGACCCGGGTGGGCGACTTCTGGACCGTCACCTTACCGGTCCATCCGGGTGTCTATCGTTTCTCATTCAAGGACAGCGACGGCAACTGGTTCCTTCCTCCGACCATCACCAGCCGTGTGGATGACGGGTTCGGCGGGGAGGACGGCATCCTAGTGGTTCTATGAAGCTTGCGATGTACCAGCATACCCGTTCGCGCGCGGACGAAATGCCGTCCGACGAAATTGTCGTCTCCCGTGTGCTCGCGGGAGACATGAACGCGTACGCACTCCTCGTCGATCGCTACCAGGAAGGCCTGTTCCGCTTCGCCCTTGGACTGCTGGGCAACGGCGACGTAGCCGCCGACGTCGTGCAGGACAGCCTGGTCAAAGCCTACACGCACCTTCACCGCTGCCGTGAGCCCGCGCGATTCGGGGCCTGGATCCACCGGATCGTTCGCAATCGCTGCCTGGACTACCTGAAAGCACCCGGCCGGAGCGATCTACCCATCTCCGACGTCGGTGCATATCTTACCTCTGAGACTTCCGCCGACGAGGGTGTCGAGAGGGCTGAGCTTCGCCATGCCTTGCTCGCCGCGCTTTCGACGCTCCCCGCCGCGCAGAGGGAGGCGTTTCTCCTCAAGCATCTGGAAGACAGGCCGTACGAGGAGATGGCCGACATGCTCGGTGCCTCGATCAGCGCGCTCAAGATGCGGGTGAAGCGCGCCAGAGAAGCGCTCCAGACCTCCCTCCTCAGCGTCACCAGTCTGTGACGCTTACGCGCTGAATATCGTCAACATCAGCAAGTATTCGCCCTCACCGCGGTGAGGGCGTTCCTCGCTTCCATTCTCCCGGACGCATGGTCAGACGTACGACCGCGACGGTCCCGTGATGGCTCGATTCCGCTGGGTTTTGATCATCGCCACGGCGGCGTGCCCATCCCTACTGGCAGCGCAGAATCCCGAGATGCGCATCCAGGCAGCGATGGAGCGTGTGCGCGGGGCGGGCCTGACCGTCGAGCTCCTCGAGGTTCGGGTGGCAGAGGGGCGGGCGAAGAACGTCCCGGCGGAAAGGATCGCGGATGTGGTCGAGCGACGCGCCGAGGCGCTGATCGCCGCATCGGAGGTGCTGCGCGGCTTGTCCTCGCGAATCCCGGCGACCGAACTCGCTGCGGGCGCCGATGCGGTCGAGGCCGGTATCCCGCCCAGTGCGATCCGGCAGGTCGCTCGCGAGGCGCGGGCGGAAGACCGTCAGATCGCCATTTCCGTTCTCACCTACCTCCATCGGGAGCGGGCACTGCCGCTCGACGTGGCGATCCAGAACGTATCCGCCGCGTTGCAACGCGGTTCGGCGGCTCTACGTGAGCTCCCCTCGGCAGGAGCGTCCAGCGGCGGAGACCGTAGCCGGAACGAGGGCCGCGGCGAGGGCGCGGGCGGCTCACCGGCTGCTTCCGGGTCCTCGGGGGCCGGTAGACAACCCGGTGGAGGGCCGCCGGCCGGAGTTCCGGGGCCGGAGAATCGGGGGGGCGGTGCCGCCGAGAACCCCGGCCGGGGCGGAGGATCGGGACCCAATCCTTCCGACGGTGGCCCTGGAGCTTCAGGACCGCAGGGGCGAGGACCGGATGGCAACGGCCCTCCAGGACGCGGTCCCGGCGGTGGTGGCCCTCCCGGACAGCGCCGGAACTGACCCGCTTTCCACCACGACATACGCGAGACCTCCGGTTGCCGGCTAGTGACGCCGGATCCTCGACACCGAGTCGGCGCCGTCGATCGCGACCAGTCGCTCAGGCGCCTCTGACCTCGACCCCCGTAGTCGTCAGCTCCGACTTCCGAGTCACCCGCAACACGGTTCGCACTCCAAGCAAACCCCGGCGGGGTCCGTGGACAGATCGATAGTGAACGGGCCTACTCCCGTCCCGCTGGGCTTCGCAACGATGTCGCGGAACAGGCCGGCGCAATTCGCGGCACCCCGCGTGAGCGTGTATCGCTAGAAAAGCGACAGCTGTCCCCGGGCCGCTGCCCGATCGGGCGGCGGCGGACCTCTCCAGGCTGCTATCGAGAGCCTGCGGCGTTCGCGATTCAACCCCCAGCGCCGGCAGCTCGCCTCGAACAGGGCACCGATCTGATCCGCATATTCACCCTCTCCCTTCATCCGCGATCCGAATCGAGGGTCGTTCAGGTTCCCGCCTCGAATGCCGCGGATTCTCCCCAGTACCCTCGACTTACGATCGGGGTAATGCGCGTCCAGCCACTGATCGAACAACTCCTTCACCGCGAAAGGTAGCCGCAGCACGATATACCCCGCCGTCGTCGCTCCAGCCTTCGCGGCCGCCTCGAGGATGGCCGGGAGTTCGTGATCGGTCAGCCCCGGAATGACGGGGGCCACCATCACACCGACCGGAACGCCGACGCCCGCCAGCTTCTCCAGCGCTCGCAACCTCAGCTCCGGCGACGAAGCGCGCGGTTCCATCACCCGCTGGAGCTCGGGTTGGAGCGTGGTGATCGAAAGGTTGACGGCTACCGCTCCACAGCCAGCCATTTCCGCGAGAATGTCGGCATCGCGCGTGACGAGGTGGTTCTTGGTGATCACGGTAGCAGGGTTGCCGAAGTCGGCAAGCACCCGCAGACACCGGCGCGTCAGCTCGAGCTTTCTCTCGATCGGTTGATAGGGGTCGGTGACGCCGGAGAGCGCGATCGGCGCCGGACGCCACTTCACCGACGACAGCTCGCGCCGAAGCAACTCTGGAGCGTCTTCCTTGACGAAGATCCGCGTCTCGAAATCGAGGCCCGCGGAGAGGCCGAAGTACTCGTGCGTCGGCCGCGCGTAGCAGTAGATGCATCCATGCTCGCATCCCCGATACGGGTTGATCGAGTACTCGAAGCCTACGTCGGTGCTGTCATTCCGCGCGATGATCTTGCGGGTCGCATCGCGGAAGTAGCGCGTGGGCGTCCTCGGTGAGTCCGCTACTTCGTCCGGTTCCGGTTCGAACGCGAGCGGAACGAAGCGATTGGGTGGGTTTCCGACCGCTCCCCGGCCCCGTTCACCCAGCACCGGCAGACGGCGGGAGTCAGTCATGGGAACTGCCTTCGGGTGGGAATGATTCGGTGTTTATTCGGTAACCTATCGCGCGTGGTTGCTTCTGTCCAGTCTCACACGTTGTTCTTGAAACTCCACCTCGGTGCCACCCGTAAAGCATTACCAGAGAGCGCACTCTGAGAGGCGGAGGCCGTAGCCGCAACTGCCCGCCGCCTCGCTGAACCAACGGCTACGTGCCGGCCGCGGTACCTAAGGCTGTAGTAACTCGATCAACGCATCGTCAACTTTTTGAAGGAATAGAATCATGAACACCCAGGTCCAGAAGTCGTCCAGTGTAAAGCCGAACCCCGAGCCCAAGGTGAAGCCGCTGGTCTCAAGCGTAAGGTGGACAAGTCAGCGGTCGCATCCGCGCCTGGTAAGCTTGAACTGGGCACAGGTCGCCACGCCGACAAGCAAACGGTAAGGCCGTTCGTGGGATCACATCAGAAGCCGGCTCGCGAGTAGCGGAGCCGGCTTCTTGCATTAAGGGACTTCGATGCTGGAGGTTGTCGGGAGGGGCCAGGACGACAGGCTCGGAGGAGGCGCAACCCCACTGCAATCCGTGCTGTCGGTTCCCGGGAGGCCGGCACTGGCCGCACAGGCCCATTCGATCGAGGTTCCAAGCACAAAGCTGATTTCTGGAGCGAATCGATGAAACACCTCATCCGAGTCGCAGCCGCTTCGGTGATGATCGGCCTGGGAGCGGCATGTGGCCAGTCGATCGTACCGGGACCCGTTGCGGCTCAGAACTTCGGCGCGGAAGAGCGGAACCTCATCGAGGTGACGCGCCAGGCGAGTCCCGCCGTCGTGGGTATCCGCACCCGGAGCGGATCCGGATCCGGCGTTATCATTCGGAGCGACGGGATCATCCTGACGAACGCCCACGTGGTCGGCGGGTCTCGTGAGGTAGCCGTGAGCCTGGTGGATGGGACCGAGTTGGTCGGTGAGGTCCTGGGCATCGACCGGTCCATCGACATCGCGGTGGTTCGAGTGGCGCGCACCGAACTTCCCGCTGCTCCGCTGGGTGATTCGGACGAAGTTCAGGTTGGCCAGTTCGCCATCGCGATCGGGAATCCGTTCGGCTTCGAGCGGACCGTCACGCGGGGAATCGTGTCAGGGCTGAACCGGACCCTCGATCCGGAGCTGCCCGAGCTCATCCAGACGGACGCCGCCATCAACAGCGGGAACTCCGGCGGCCCTCTCCTCGACTCTTCCGGCCGCGTGATCGGCATCAACACCGCCGTCATCCAGCCGGGGTTGGCGACCGGGCTCGGGTTTGCCGTGCCCATCAACCTCGCTCGCGACGTCGCCGACCAGCTCCTTACCACGGGGGTCATTCGCCGCGCGTACCTCGGCATCTACTCGACGGAACTGACACCGGAGGTAGCGCGCTACTACTCGCTTCCGGTCGCGCAAGGAATCATCGTGGACCAGGTCCAGCCGAATTCGCCCGCGGCTGCGGCCGGCCTCCGCAGGGGGGACATCATCGTTCGGATGGACGACACGCCTATCCGCGGACGCGGCGACCTCACCCGCTTCCTCCGGCAGCATCGCCCTGGCGACGAGATCGCCGTCACGGCGGTGCGCGGTCGGGAGGAGTTCACCACACGGGTCCGGCTGGCGGCCATCGTGTTCCAGTAGCCGAACGACTTCATTCTCCCGGCGGCCGGATCCCCACGACGCCGCCGGGTTCCGGCTTTCTCCGGCTCCATACCATCCACATCGGCCTCCGCAAGATTCCCCTCTTCTGTCGGGCCAGGCAGGGCGCCGTTCCGACATCCTGCCACCATGACTGAAGGCACCTGCAGACTCTCAGCGTCGCGTCATTTCGCGCCCGACGGATCCCATGATTCAATGGCAGCCCTCTGATTCCAACTTTCGAAACAAAGGGGCTTGACCATATCGACCTAAGTTTGTAAAGTACTCCCGTCGTTGGGCCGAATCTTCCCCGGCGTGGGATAGGATTCGGCTTTAGCCGAGGGGGTTTCTCGAGATCCTGACAACCACCGTCGGACGAGGACCAGCGAGGCGAACATCATTTCCACGCTCCGGAACGGAGAACCAAGGATGAAGCGAGTCAGGTATGCCATTGCCGCAGTCGCGGCATCGATTCTGGTGGCGTCGCCGATTACGAGTGCGAGTGCCCAGGTCGAACTGAGCGGGAACGTCTCGCTGGTCAGCGACTATGTCTACCGGGGGTACTCTCAGACGTCGGAGGAACCGGCGATTCAGGGCGGGTTGGACCTCGCGCTCCCGTACAACCTCTATCTCGGGACGTGGGCGTCGAGCGTGAACTTCGGTCCGGGCTCGGAAGCCGCGCTGGAGCTGGATGTGTACGGCGGCATCGCGCCCTCGTTCGGCGGGTTCGACTTTGATCTCGGGGCGCTGTACTACGGCTATCCCGGTTCGGCTTCGGAGGCCAACTTCAATTTCTTCGAGGTTCTGGGCGGCGTGTCGCGAGCGTTCGGTCCGTTGACGGCGGGGCTGTCGGGCGCCTACTCACCGGAGTTCTTCGGTGAGGTGGGCACGGCGACGTGGGGTCAGTTGTCCGCCTCGGTGGCCATCCCCTCTTCCCCGGTAACGCTGGACG
This sequence comes from uncultured Gemmatimonas sp., assembly GCA_964544905.1. Taxonomy (GTDB): domain Bacteria; phylum Gemmatimonadota; class Gemmatimonadetes; order Longimicrobiales; family Longimicrobiaceae; genus WHSP01. The sequence continues at coordinate 685 of CAZJEH010000030.1, read as the reverse complement.
GAAGCGTCGGGAAGCAGTGGTTCAGCGACCTGGAGGACAGTGACTACATCGCCTGGACGGCGGGCGCATCCACCGACGTCTTGGGGATAACCGTAGGCGCCGGGCTGACGGGAACGGATGTGGATGACGAGGACTGTGGAGGGGTCTGCGGAACCCGGTTCGTGGTGAGCGTGTCGCGAGGGATGTAACACGTCGGTCGGCGCGAACCTGCCGACCCTGCATCGACGAGAGCGACCCATCGATCGTGTTCGACGGTCGGTGGGTTTCTTGTTCCGGGGAAGCGGCGGGCGAGCGTTCCGCGAAGCGACCTTCTCTTGACTCGCCTAGAATTGACCGATACTTTCCAGCTGCGCCTCGATTGTATCGGAGCGCCGCGGCGATTTCTCGCGATTGCTCCGCGTTACAAATGTGCTAAACCGCCAGGGGGTCCCCAGCGGTCCGAGCGCCGGGGACCCTTCTTCGTTATATCCGCATAGCGTTTCACGAATAGCCTGCGCGGCTCAGCTGGCGCTGTCGCGACAGGAGAGAGGGGACTCATGGCCATTCTGGAGAGCGCGGTTCGGGCCCCCACGGGCACGACGTATACCTTTACTTCGGAGTCCGTTTCCGAGGGGCATCCGGACAAGGTATGCGACTTCATTGCGGACTCCATCCTCGACGCGCACCTGGAGCAGGACCCGACGAG
>CAZJEH010000029.1:0-26420 GCA_964544905.1 uncultured Gemmatimonas sp. | reverse complement strand
CAGTCGGAAACGCCGGCTGGTAAGTGACGACGCAATGCCGGCGCAAGTGCGTGCAGAGCCATCGCTCGGCTGGGCGTGGGCGCTCCAGGTACGTACTCGGAATGGCCGGCGATCCCTCCGTATCGCGGATCCTGGCCGCGAAAATCGATCCGGTAGCCACTACCGCGCCGCAGCCAGCGCGATTATCCTTGATTTATGGTTCGCTGGCCGAAGGTCGGTGCACCCTCCCTCCCTGAGATCACCATGAGCACCCGTTATCGTCGGCGGCGTTGGACCGCGGGTCTGCTGATTCCCGGTGTCCTCCTGCTCGCGTCGTGCGTGAGCGGCGGCCAGTATGGATCGGTCGGCACGGACGTCGGTACGACGAGCGGGGCCTCGGGCGCCAGTTACATCACGGCGGCGGACATCCAGCGGTATCCGGCGTCCACCTCGGTGGAAGAGATCATCGAGCGGCTCGCGCCCGGAATCTGGTTGCGCAGGAGGCACGAGCCGGGCGGCGCGATATCGATGAACATGTCCGGCCTCGGGCCTCCCCTTTTCGTGGTCGACGGCGTCCCGGTAGAGGACTACCGCGGAACGCTGGGGCTGAATCCGCGCGATATCGCGGCCATCGAGATCTTCAAGCACGGGGGCCACACCTCGCTCTATGGCCTCAGGGGGGCGAACGGAGTCGTCCTGATTACGACGAAGCGGGGGGACGAGTAACGTCGGATCGCGCTGGGTACGGATTCAGCCACCCCTCGAAGATCAGCCCCGATCCACGTCACACGTTGAAGCGGAAGAGGATGATGTCTCCGTCCTGCACCTCGTAGTCCTTTCCTTCCGACCGCATCAGCCCCTGATCGCGCGCTGCCTTGACGGAGCCCGCCTTCATGAAGTCCTCCCAGCCGACCGTCTCCGCGCGAATGAAGCCGCGCTCGAAGTCGCTGTGGATGACGCCCGCCGCCTCCGGCGCGCGAGCCCCTATCGGGATCGTCCAGGCGCGGACTTCCTTCTCGCCGGCGGTGAAGTAGGTCTGCAGTCCGAGGAGCCTGTAGCCAGCGCGGATGAGCTTGTGCAGCCCCGGTTCCTCCAGCCCGAGCGAGTCGAGGAACTCCTTTCGCTCCTCTGCTGGCAACTCCGCCAATTCCGACTCGATGCGGCTCGAGATCGGGATGACCTCGGCACGTTCGCCGCTGTCCTCCACCGCCTTCCTGAGCGCCCGGACGTACTCGTTCTCCCCCTCCGGCAAGTCGTGCTCCGCCACGTTCGCCAGGTAGAGCACCGGCTTCGCCGTAAGCAGGTTGTAGGACCGGAGCAGACGCTCTTCGGTCGCCTCGGGGTTCACTGAGCGGGCGGCCCGCCCCGCGGCGAGCGCTTCCTGGATCCGCTCCAGCAGCGACAGTTCGGCCTGCGCTTCCCGGTCGCCTCCCCGGGCCGATTTCCGCACTCGATCGAGCCGCTTGTCCACGACGGCCAGGTCGGCGAGCACGAGCTCCAGGTTGATCACGTCGCGATCGCGCACCGGATCGACGGAACCCATCACGTGCACAACGTCCGGATCGTCGAAGCAGCGGATGACATGGACGATCGCGTCAGTGTCGCGGATGTTGGCCAGGAACTGGTTGCCGAGGCCCTCGCCTTCCGCCGCTCCCTTCACCAGCCCGGCGATATCGACGAACTGGATGACCGCCGGCACCGTCTGGCGCGGCTTCACCCGCTCCGTGAGCACGTCGAGCCGCCAGTCCGGGACCTCGACGACACCCACGTTCGGCTCGACCGTACAGAACGGGTAGTTCGCCGCCTCCGCCCCGGCAGCCGTCAATGCGTTGAACAGGGTCGACTTACCGACGTTCGGCAAGCCGACGATGCCAAGTTTCAGCATGTATGTCAGTTGCGTTTGCAGATCATCCGAACCTGAAATCCTAGTGAGACCGATGCGCCGGTCACGAACCTCGTCGTGAGTCGGACAGTCTCCGAGACACCTGCCGCGCCGAGCCAGCCCATGGACGTTGCTGGCGGAGGCGCACCGACCCGGCTGCCGTCACTTGCCAAGTACAGGCGTGTAATCGACGGCCCGCTGCGCCTCGGTCTCCAAGCGCAACGGCCGGGCGAACCGCTCGCCCGGCCGTTCCGACGACTTCGCTGCTCCCGACTACGTCAGCCCAGGAGCGCGTGGAGCGCAGTCTGCACGGTTTCGATGACCGGCTGCAGGTTCATCGCAGCCACCCCCCCGATGTCGTGAAGCTGCACGAACCAGGGCGCGAGCACGAGTGAAACGACGCTCATGAGCTTGATCAGGATGTTCATCGACGGGCCGGAGGTATCCTTGAACGGATCACCCACCGTATCGCCGACAACGGCCGCCTTGTGCGGTTCGGAGCCCTTACCGCCATAGGCCCCGCCCTCGATGTACTTCTTGGCGTTGTCCCAGGCCCCACCGGCGTTCGCCATGAACAGCGCCATGAGCACACCGGTGACGGTGGCACCGGCGAGCAGCCCGCCCAGCGCTTCCACCCCCATGAATGCCCCGATCAGCACCGGCGTCCCGACAGCGACCATGCCGGGGAGGATCATCTCCCTGAGGGCGGCCCGGGTCGAGATGTCCACGCAGCGTGCGGAGTCCGGCTTCGCGGTTCCCTGCATCAGGCCGGGGATCTCGCGGAACTGGCGACGAACCTCTTCGACCATCCCCTGCGCCGCCCGGCCGACCGCCGTCATCGTCAACGCGCCGACGTAGAACGGGATGATGCCGCCTACAAGCAGCCCGATGACCACGAACGGGTCCACGATGTTGATCCCCGTCGCCTGGAGCCCCACAGCCGAAGCGTATGCCGAGAATAGCGCGAGGGCGGTCAACGCTGCCGAACCGATCGCAAAGCCCTTCCCGATAGCGGCCGTGGTGTTGCCGATCGCGTCCAGGCCGTCGGTGATCTTCCGTGTCTCGGGTCCGAGATGGCTCATCTCGGAGATGCCTCCAGCGTTGTCCGCGATCGGGCCGTACGCGTCGACCGACATGGTCACGCCAACCGTCGCCAGCATCCCGACCGCCGAAATCCCGACCCCGTACAGGCCAGAGAAGTAGTATGACACGCCGATCGCCACCGAGATCAGGAGCAGCGGCAACACCGTCGATTCCATGCCCACGGCGAGTCCGGCGATGATGTTGGTGGCCGAGCCGGTCTGCGACGAGTCTGCGATACGCCTGACCGGCCGGCTGGCGGTGTAGTACTCCGTCACCAATCCGATCGCCATACCGACGACCGCACCGGCCAGCAACGCCCAGAACGGCCCGGTCGAGCTGAGCTGACGACCGGTTTCAGGATCGACCAGATTGAAGTTGAACTGCCTGACGATGGCGTACATCAGGACGAGGAAGAGCCCCGCCGCGATGAACGTGACGTTGCGCAGCGCTGCCGCCGGGTTGCTCCTCTCCAGTACCCGCATCAACCCGATCGCGATGATCGAGGCGACCAGGCCGACAGCGATGGTGATGATGGGCAGGACGATCGCTTCGAGCCGCTGCCCCGCGAACATCGCGCTCGTCGACGCGATTGCGATCGTCGCGATCACCGACCCAACGTACGACTCGAAGATGTCCGCGCCCATCCCGGCGGTATCCCCGACGTTGTCGCCGACGTTGTCGGCAATGGTCGCCGGGTTACGAGGGTCGTCCTCGGGAATTCCGGCCTCCACCTTACCGACCAGGTCGGCGCCGACGTCCGCAGCCTTCGTGTAGATGCCGCCGCCGACACGGGCGAACAGCGCGATGGACGATGCCCCCATCGCGTAGCCCGAGATGATCTCCGCGAAGGAAGTGAACTCGGTATCCATGAACGCGCCCAGCCGATGGATTCCGAGCCAGTAGATCAACCCGATCCCGAACAGCCCGAGCGATGCGACCACCAGTCCCATCACCGCGCCGCCGCTGAAGGCCATCCGGAGCGCCATGCCCTGGCCCTGGGCGCGCGCGGCCTCGGAGGTACGCACGTTCGCCTTGGTCGCCGCCTTTATCCCGATGAAGCCAGCCGTCATCGAGGACGGCGCGCCGCCGATGAACGCCGCCGCAGTCCACGGGCCGATCGCGACTCCCAGCAGAACCGCGACAACCACGATGAATACCGCGAGAACGCTGTACTCCCGCCGGAGGAAGGCCATCGCGCCGATCTCGATCTGGCTGGCGATGTCCCTCATCACCTCGTTCCCCGCCGATTGCTTCGAGATGTACGAGTAGATCAAGAGCGCGACGAGCAAGCCCACCACGCCGAGAGGCCAGGCCAACCAGGCTAAATCGATCACGTGCTTTCTCCGGTATGATTATGTGTTGACAGACTTCAGTTGTTGCAGCGGTTCATCGCGCTCTCGATCCCTTCCTTCGCCCAGATCGCGACGCACTCGACCACGCGATCCACCGTCTCGAGAATGATCTGGCGGTCGGCTCTCGACGGCGGGGAAAGCACCCATGCCGCCCTGTCCGCGCCGGGCGGCGGGGCCCCTACGCCGATCCGCACCCGGGCGTACTCCTGCGTGCCCAGAGCGGCCTCTACCGACTTGAGGCCGTTGTGTCCGCCGGCACTCCCTCCCGCGCGAAAACGCACTCGTCCGGGCTCGAGCGCCACCTCGTCGACCGCGACGAGCAGGTTGCGCACGAACTCGGGTCCCACCTTGGCCGAGAGGCCGCGCAGGACGCGGCCGCTCAGGTTCATGTACGTAAGGGGCTTGACGACCTGGAGGGGGATGCCCTCCACCCGACCCCTGGCGACGGCCGCCTGACCTTCACGACGAAACCGCCCCAGATCGAAGCGGTCCGCCAGCCGATCCGCCAGCCACCAGGCGACGTTGTGGCGAGTCGCCGAATACTCCGGCCCGGGGTTCCCCAGACAGACGACAGTCCTGGGAACCGCCTCCGGCATCCCCTACTCCGACTCCGCTTCGCCCTCTTCGCGGCGCCTGATCACCTCCGGCTCCGCACCGGCCTCCTCTTCGGCCTCGGCCTCCTCCGGGAGCGCCGCCACCGTCGGCGTGGACACGGTGCAGATGACCAGCTCCGGATCGTTCAGGATCGTCGCCTTTTCCAGCTTCACGTCGGAAACGTGGATGGACTGCCCGATTTCGAGGTCCTCGACGTCAAGATCGATCGCCGACGGGATGTCGCGAGGGAAACACTCGACCGTCAGCTCTCGCAGGACTTCCTGGAGCAGACCGCCTGATTCACGGACGCCGATCGGAGTCCCGTGCAGACGAATGGGCACATCCACGTGAATCTTCTCCCCCGCCTTCACCTGGAAGAAGTCGACGTGGAGGATCACGGGCCGTGACGGGTGTCGCTGAATCTCCCGGATGAGCGCCGGGGTCGGCTTCCCGCCCTCGACCCTGAGGTCGATGATGGTGTTCTCCGGATTGATCGAGGCAAGCAGCAGCTCGAGCTCATGGGCGTTGACGGCCAGAGCTCGGCCCTCGATGCCGTGACCGTACGCCACCGCGGGAACCTCCCCGGCCGCACGCAGCTTGCGCGTAACGCTTTTTCCTGTTCCCTCTCGCAAGCGTGCCTTCAGTGTCGCCATCCTCGTCTCTCCTTGCGTGAGATCGGTGCGCAGGAGCCTTCTCCCCGCCTTCTGCGGCAGCTACTCGAAGAGCGAGCTCACCGATTCGTTGGAGTGCGTGTAGCGTATCGCCTGAGCGATCAGGTTCCCTACCGAGAGCACCGTCAGCTGGGGGAACCTCTTCTCCGGCGGGATCGCGATCGTATCGGTCACCACGACCTCGGCGATGTCCGAGTTCCGCAGGCGCTCGACCGCCGGACCCGAGAGGAGAGCATGGGTCGCGCAACAGTAGACGTTGCGAGCTCCCCGGGCCTTCAGCGCTCCCGCCGCCTCGTTCATCGTGCCGGCGGTGTCGATGAGATCGTCGGCGATGAGACAGTCCCGGCCTTCCACCTCGCCGATCACATGCAGAACCTCTGCGACGTTCGCCGTAGGCCTACGCTTGTCGATGATGCCGATGTTGGCATCGAGCCGCTTGGCGAAGCCACGCGCCATCTTCGCCGCACCCACGTCCGGCGCGACTACGACCGGGCGGTGGAGACCCTTGTCGCGGAAGTAACGGGTGATCACCGGTGCGGCATAGAGGTGGTCGACGGGAATGTCGAAGAAGCCCTGGAGCTGGTGCTGATGGAAGTCGATCGCGAGAACCCGGTCCGCTCCCGCCGTGGTGATCATGTTGGCGAAGAGCTTGGCCCCCAGCGCTACCCGGGGTTGGTCCTTCCGGTCCTGCCGCGCATACCCGAAGTACGGGACCACCGCCGTGATGCGAGCGGCCGAAGCGCGCCGCGCCGCGTCGATCAGGAGCAGCAGCTCCATGATGTTGTCCGAGGGCGGAGGCGTCGACTGCAGGATGAAGATGTCTCGACCGCGTACGTTCTGATTGATGCGAACGAAGATCTCCCCGTCCGCAAAACGTCTGATCGTCGTGTCTCCCAGGGAAATCCCGAGATTCCGGCCGACCTCCTCCGCGAGGGCGCGATTGGCGGAGCCGGTAAGCACCATCAGCGGACCGAGTGGCCCGCTGGCGTACGGGTCTGACATGGGTACCGCAGCGTAAGTTCCCGAAAGTTTGACAGCCGGGAACGATAGGAAACGGGTGAGCTTGCGTCAAGTTCGGCGCGGTGTTTCGGCGGGCCAAACGCGGGTCGGCCGGAGAGGCGGTCAGGTCGGGCGGAGAGGGTCGCGCACGTCGTCGCGGAAACTGGGGAAGCGACTCGGCTGAGGCGACGTGCGGGTAGCACCGGGCCGGCTGGATACCTGGGCATGACCGTCCGGGACACGCACGCCAACCCGGCAGGGACGTCCGCTCCCCGCGGACGATCCCACGCGAAGCTACCAGCGTGCAGGGATCAGATCACTCGGTGGCAAGGAGCGCGAACAGCGATCACGTGACCCCTTCCGGGCCGGACGTGCCATTGTCCGGACGCGGCGGAAGGGAAGCCGCACACCGGTCCCCGCCGCGCTGGGCCTCCTTCGCTGCAAGCGAGAAAAAAGGATCGCCGGCCTGTCGAGCCGGCGATGCACCTCTCTCTCCTCCCGCCAGGCCGCGCCCAGTCGCCGAAGGGGCGCCCCTAGTCCCGGTAGAGCGTCTCGGCCTTCGCCGCCGAGAGCAGGATGCCCTTGATCATCGCCGAGCTAAAGCCCTGGTGCTCCATCTCGTTGAGCCCGGCGATCGTGCATCCGCGCGGCGTAGTCACCTGGTCGATCTCCGACTCCGGATGCCGACCCTGGTTCAGCAGCAGCATGGCCGCCCCCTTCGCGGTCTGCGCGGCGAGCAGAAGGGCCTCCTCGGGGTGGAAGCCGATCTCGATGCCGCCCTGCGAGGCCGCGCGTATCGAGCGGAGGAAGAACGCGATCCCGCAAGCGCATAGCGCCGTCGCGGGGATCATCATGTCCTCGGGGATGACGAGCGTACGTCCGACGATCTCGAACAGCTCGACCGCCTCCGGCAGCGCAGGATCGTCCGTCTCGGAGCTGGCCAGGCAGGTCATCGACTGGCCGATGGATACCGCCGTGTTCGGCATGGCCCGAACGATCGACGCGCGCGTGTCGAGCAGCTCGCGCAGCTGGCGGATGGAAACGCCCGAGGCAACCGAGATGATCCGGTGACGCGCTGGATCGATGGCGGACCTGATCTCTTCCGCCAGGTCACCGACTTGTTGCGGCTGGACGGCCAGAACGACCACGTCCGCGTTGCGGACGGCCTCGGCATTGTCCGAGCCGACACGGAACCCCGCATCCGCGAAGAATTGGAGCTTGTCGGGGTTTCGGCGTGTGATATGGATGCGATCGGCCGCGCAGTAGCCCGACTCTACCCATCCCATGGCGAGCGCCCGGCCGAGGTTTCCCCCGCCGAGTATCGCGATCCTGCGGTTGCTGCGCTCCTCGTCGGTCATTTGAGTCTTCCTGTTCGATGAACGTGCTGACACGCTGCTGTTGTTGGGCCCGCTCGGCTCCAGGCGCAGCCGCGGCGGCTGCCTGACCCGGGTAGACTGTCCCCGCGGTTCGGGAATGGCCGCTGGAGAGTAGTTCTCGAGATCGAGGACGACGGCCGCCTTGGGGCCGGCGGCGAGTGCGATTCCCCCGTAGTCGCTGACCAGCTTTTGCGGGAAATCGGTCAGAGGGACTCTCGTGAAGCCGAGCTGGAGGAACAGCCGCTCCCGCATGGTGAAGGCGAAAACGCGGCGTACACCCCGCGCATGGGCTCTGAGGACGGCGGCGTTGATCAACCGGCTGCCGATCCCCAGACCGTGCCGGTTTTCCTCGACTGCCAGCGAAGCGATTTCCGCGAGCGCTGGCGAATGGATGCGGAGCGAAACACAGCCCACGACATTCCCGTCGAGCTCGGCGACGATGAAGTTGCCCAGCTGTCGCTGCAGTTCGCTGCGGGGACGATCCCGTACGAGCTTCAGCCGCACATAGACGGCGAGGAGGGATGCGATCGCGTCCACGTCCGCCATCTCGGCCGGGCGGACCAGGACACCGGCCTGCTCGCCCGGACGTGGAGCTCGGGCTTCCTTCACCATCTGCTGGTCGCCCGCATCTGGATCGACCAAGAACCCTCTCGTGCGTGACTGCCCCGGTGCGGCGGACGCGGACGCGAAAAAGGCGACCTCCGTTTCCTTGGTGGAGGTCGCCGCCGCCCACGCACCGGGCCAACGGTTGCCGATGTTCAATGAATACCGTCACGTACGGCCAGCGTCAAGGTAGCGTGAGCCTTCCGGCAGGACCTCGACCGCCTCACCACGCGTACCCTTGCGACTCCTGGCAGCGGAACCAGCCGCATCGGCTTTCGTCGACCTGCGATGATCGTCGAACGGTCATGAACGATCACCTGCAAACGATCGGCGAATCCCCCCATGATCCTGCAAGCCGGATGGCCGACTTCCCGGTGCAGCGAGATCTCTGATACCGCCATCGTCGGGCCGATCCAGGTATTTCATCCATTCATCACTGCGATGTCACGCGGTGGACCGGCGCGTCCGGCGCCGTCACCCGACCATCGTCCTCCTTGCTCCATCGGCGGAAGTGTACACATTGTACGGAGTGGTGGCGCACATCCTGCCGCCGCGGTGTTGTTCTCTAGGCTGACTTTTCACGTACCGGAGGATGATATGAGCTGGATGCGTACGACGGTGCTGGGCACCGTGCTCACGCTGGTGGCACTCGCGGCCCCCTCCGGTGCGGGGGCCCAGGAGCTGACCCTGAACGTGGGTGACCGCGCACCGATCTTCGAAGCTCGCGCCGACGATGGACAGATCTGGCGCAGCCGCGAACACGTCGGCCGGTCCATCCTGGTGGTCTACTTCTATCCGGCGGCGATGAGCTCCGGCTGCACCACGCAGGCATGCCTCTTCCGTGACAACCGGTCCGTGCTCCAGGAACTGGGGGCGGAGGTCGTGGGAGTCAGCGGTGACCGGATCGACGCCCTGAAGGCATTCAAGGGTGTCAACAAGCTGAACTTCCCGCTTCTTTCGGATACCGCCGGCGTGGTCGCGAGGGCGTTCGGCGTGCCCGTGCGGGATGGTGGCACCCGTACCGCCGAGGTCGAGGGTCAGGAGATCACCCTGACGCGTGATCTCACCATGTCGCGCTGGACGTTCATCATCGACCGCAACGGGCGCATCGCCTTCAAGGAGACCGAGGTCGATCCAGCAGGAGACAGCGCCGCGGTGATCGCGCACATCCGTAGCATGACAGCGGACCGATAGCACGAGAAGCCGGCTCCGGAATATTCGTCGTCCGAGCCCCGGCCGCCCGCGCGTGACTCTCGCCGCGGAGCGGGCCGGGGCTCGATCGTCACGGGCCGACGGTGACCCGGACTGTACGCTGCAAGACGTTCAGCACAACAAAGGAGATCGCTTGAAGGGCGCTCGAGGTGAAAGTCACAGGGGTGGAAAGCCGCGCTCCGGTTCGTCCTCTCGATCCGGTGGCGTTCAGGGCAACGAGCGACTCGCCGATTCGCTCATCGACCTGGCCGACGATCTCGAGGAACATGGACGCGACCTGCTCCGCCGCGCCCGGGAGCTTCAGCGGATGGCGGAGCGGCTCGTAGGACGCTCACCCGGGGAGGCGGGTCGCGGCGCGGAGCAACGAACCCGCTCGGCCACCAGTCCCCGTGGACGGCCCGACCAGCGCGGGAAGCGTCGGGAGGCTGAGGACGAGAGTCGCGCGACGGGCCCCGGCGAACTTACCGGAGGCGGTCGCCGTGGTCCGACCGGCGAGCAACCCGGAGGGGCTCGAGGCAAGCGATCCGAGGGACATCCCGAGTGGGCCCCTCACGACCGCCGACGACGACCGGGCCGGGCGTAGCAGGATCGCTGTCAGTCCGGCGCGCGGCACACTGTCCAGCGCAGTACCGGGTGGCCCGGGCGACCGGCAAGAAAAAAGCGCGGCCCCACGCCAACGCAGGGCCGCGCCTATTTCATCGAACGCCGAGTCAGGCGGCTGGCCGCACCTCACCCTTCCAGCGACCGTACGGCAGCGATGGCTGCGGCCTTACCTTGCCGCCCCAGACGAACGCTACGGCCCTCGGCCGATGTTCCTTCGTCCTGCCACCCTGAACGACGATCCCCACCGCGTCCTCGCCAGCCACCTTCTCGCTACCAACTTCCATCTCACCCATGGGCTCTATTCCTGGCCTGCTTGTATCGTCTGTGCTCAGTTGCGGCGACCGACCGCCGGCACTCCCTGATTTGCACGGGACGTGCCCGCCGGACCAACGCGCACAAGTCGTCGATCAGCAATAAGTTACGGCAACTGCGCAGGCTATCTGGAAAGAACCGATCGTGTCAGAAGGAGGACACTTCGCGTGTCATTTCGACACGCCGTTCGAATCCGGTGGGGACGGTCGGTCGCCGTTGCGGCGGGCGCTGCTCCACGTCCGGAAGCCCGGTAGCTTCAGCAGCTTGAAGATCTTGCGGTCGACGGCGTCGCAAAGGAGGAGCTCGGTCAACTGATACTGACCGCGCTGGTTGACCCGCATGTCATCGATTGCCTCTTCGGCGAGGCGGAGGAGATCGGAGCGGGAGACGCTGTCCTTGTAGTCCTCGATCTGCTCTTCCACCCACTCCAGGTACATCTGTCGGAGCTTTGGACCTGATGGGCGGGGCATGTGGTAGATCGATGCGTCTCAGTACTGGCGCGGAGAGAAGGTCGGACGGCTCAAGCTACCAAACGACGCGTGGCCGATCAAGTGTCCACCGCGGCTCGCGACCGTCATCCGAGTCACCTGCCCCCAGTCAGGTGTCACTCTCCGCGGCGCACGCCACGCTCCGGAAGACCCCCAGGCGCGAGGCGCGACGCGTCCGACTTTCGGTGAGGTATTCCCACGATGAGTTCCAGACGCGAACCACCCACGCGTCGCCGCCCTTCACTCCTGGAAGCCGTAGCGCACGAGCTTCCGGTACAGCGTCGACGGATCGATGCCGAGAACCTCCGCGGCCCGCGTCTTGTTTCCCCCCTCGGCCTGGAGCACCCAGAGGATGTAGGCCCTCTCGATGATCTCGAGGGTGGGATTCGGTGGCAGCTTGTCGGAAACGAGCGGCTGCGCGCGACTGCTGGTGATACGGGCCGGTAGAGCCGAAACGCCGATCTCACCGTCCCGCGTGAGAACGGCGGCTCGCTCGAGCGCATTCTCCAGCTCGCGGACGTTGCCGGGCCAGTCGTACGCCTGCAGGGCGGTCAGGGCATCGGGCGAGAGCCTGGGGGGCTCCTTGCCCCGTCCGCTGGCGAATCGATTGATGAAGTGCTCCGCGAGAATGGGCACGTCATCGGCCCGCTCGCGCAGCGGGGGCAGGTGGAACGTGATGACGTTCAGGCGATAGTAGAGGTCGCTGCGGAAGGCCCCGCGCCGGATCTCCTCCTCCAGGTCGCGATTCGTGGCCGCGATGATCCGGACGTCGACCGGGATAGGCTCCGTGGATCCGACAGGGACCACTTCACGCTCCTGGAGGACGCGCAGCAGCTTGACCTGCGTCGCCGGCGTCATCTCACCGACCTCGTCGAGGAAGAAGGTTCCCGCGCGGGCCGCAACGAAGAGCCCTTGCTTGTCCTTGACCGCTCCGGTGAACGATCCCTTCACGTGGCCGAACAGCTCGGACTCGAGCAGGCTCTCGGGCAGTGCGCCGCAGTTGATCGAAACGAACGGCCCGCCCGCCCGGTCGGACAGGGCGTGGATGTAACGCGCGATTACCTCCTTGCCCGTTCCCGACTCCCCTGAGATCAGGACCGTCGAGTCCGTCGGGGCGACGGTCTCGGCCAGCTTGAGGACTTCCGTGAACACCCGGCTCTTGCCGGCTGGACGCACCGCCTCATTCGCGTCGCGCCGCCGGATCTCACGCTTGAGCGCCTGGTTTTCCCGCTTCAGCTCCCGTGACTCGACGGCCCGCCGACAGATCAACAGCAGGTCATCGTTCGAGAACGGCTTCTGGATGTAGTGGAACGCCCCCTGGTTGACCGCCTGGATCGCGCTGTTCAGCGACGCCTGTGCAGTCATGAGGATGACGGGGATGGTCGGATCGAGCTCCCGGGCCGCGTTGAGGATCTCGATCCCGCTGACTCCCGGCATCCGGATGTCCGTGAGTACGAAATCCGGACGTACCTCCGACAGCACAGCCAGGCCTTTCTGCCCGCCGGCGGCGGTATGGACGTCGAAACCTTCGCGCTTCAGAAGGATGCGAAGGGTATCCAGAATGGCGGTCTCGTCATCGATGACGAGGACTCTTGGCTTGCTCATGCGCTGCTCTGGTTGCCCATCGTCAGCCCGGCTGCCTCATCCTCCGCGTCGTTCGGGAGCGTGGGAAGGTAGAGCGAGAAGACCGCACCGCCTTCGCCACCGGGAGCGGCATCGACGAAAATGGCTCCGCCGTGGGCCTCGACCGCGCGTTGTACTAGCGCGAGCCCGAGGCCGGTCCCTCCCTCGCGTCGCGTGAAGAAGGGGTCGAAGATCTGATCTCGCAGATCCTCGGGAACACCCGGACCGCTGTCACGGACCGAGAGACGACCGAGCCTGAGCCCTCCAAGGGCCGGAGAGAGCAGGTCCGAGCGCACCTCATCCAGCGTCAGCTCGACCCGCCCTTCGTGCCCAGCCCACTGTACCGCGTTGAGGGCGAGGTTGAAGACCGCCCGGTGCAGGAGGTCTTCCGCACCACGAATCAGGATCGGCGTATCCGGCGCCTGGACGGCGATGGTGACGGCGCGTTCCCGCGTGTCCGGGTGCGCGCGCACGACATCGACCACGCTCCGAGTCAGCGCCAGGAAGTCGAGCGGCTGCGGAGCAGTCAGCTTCACCCGAGCGAAGTCGATGAACTCGCCGAGTAGTCGGCTGAGCCGATCGGACTCGCGGACGATCAGTCCCCCGAGCAACTCGCGATCTTCGCGCTCCAGTTCGCCGGCCGAGATCTGCTCGACGGCGCTTCGGATGGAGGCCAGGGGGTTCTTGATCTCGTGCGCGAGCGACGCGCTCAGTTCGGCGACCGCCTCGAGCCGCTCGGCCCGACGTCGCAGGCCCTCGATCCGACGACCCTCGGTAATGTCCTGGAAGATGGCGGTCACCGGCGGCCGCTCCGTCTCCGGACGGTCGAAGATCGTGGTGCTGACTCCGATCACGAAGCCATCGTCCTCCGCGGCCGTCTCGTACCGGCGAATCGGCATCCGCATGGTGGCCGATCGCTCGATCACCTCGCCGAGCCCCGGCGCGATGCTGTCGAGCTTCTCGATGATGGGGCGGTCGATCCACTCCCGCGGTTCGAGGTCCAGCATCTCGGCCGCGGCGGGGTTGATGTAGGCCAGCCGTCCCTGCTCGTCAACCGTCAGGATTCCGGTGCCGATCGTCTCCAGGATCTCGTCGGTGTTGAGACGGAGCCGGCGAAGTTCGGTCTCGACGCTGCCGAGCGCAGCCCCCGTCTGTCGGAGGCGGTCTCCGAGATAGCCGCTGATGATCGCCACACAGGCAAAGAGCGTCGCCTGCAGCAGCATCCCCCCGTCGACCGTGCCCTCGCTGAGGACCGACGCGATGGAGAAGAGAATACTCGTGAACAGCCCGATGACGATCCCGCCGAGAATCGGCAGCAGCAGCGCCCCGGCGCTGATCACCAGGATGTACAGCGGGGTGAACATGCTGTAGGCGCCGCCGGTCAGGTAGACGACCGCCGTCAGCATGAACGCGTCGAAGACGACCTGCAGGTAGAGGAGGGCCCTGCGCGGATGTCGGGCGAGGGAATGCGTGTAGATGTACGACGCCACGGTCACCACGCCCATCGCCACGAGGATGATCGTGATGTAGAGCGACTTGTTGGCGACCGTGAAGCCGTCCCCCGGAAGCGACACGAGGATGGCCGCTCCGACGGCAATACGACCCAGGTAGATCCAACTCAGGATCCCCTTGGGATTGTAACTCCAGTGAGCCGATGGTTTCCGCTCCGCGGCGTCCTCTGGCTGAGTTTTCCCCGTTCGGTGTGTGTGCATGGTCCCGCCGTGAGTGAAGCGACCAATATGAGGATCGGCCAGAGAGTTAGCATATTGGAGTGGATCGAATGATGGTCCCTACCGTCACCTGAAACCGGAGCCCCGTCGGTGTGGCTTCTGCCGTTGTTCCCGATCGTCTCCAGAGTCTGCCTCCGCATCTACTACCGGATCGAGGTGGACGGGCCTCGGCCCGCCCCTGACGGACCGCTGCTGCTGGTCGCGAATCACCCCAATTCGCTCCTGGACCCGGCATGCGTGGTGGGATTCGCGGAGCGTCCGGTGCGGTTCCTGGCCAAGGCGCCACTCTTCGAGCAGCGGGACATCGGCTGGTTGGTCAAGGCGGCAGGATCCATCCCGGTGTATCGGCGCCAGGACGACGCCAGCCGCGTGGTCGAGAACGATCGCACGTTTCAGGCGGCGGAGGCGGCCCTGCTCGAGGGCGCCGCGATCGGCGTGTTCCCGGAAGGCCTCACGCACGATGAGCCCCGGCTGGCGCCCCTGAAAACTGGCACGGCCCGGATCGCGCTCGGGACAGCCGTCCAGCTCGGCCGCGCGTTCCCAATCGTTCCCGTCGGCCTGAGTTTCCCGGAGAAGGCGATCTTCCGGTCCCCGGCTCTCGTCGTCCGCGGCGAACCCATCGGGTGGGACGACCTCGCCGGCCGACCGGTCGAAGACGCCGAGGCGGTACGCGAGCTGACACGCCGGATTGAGCAAGGCCTGCGGGGTGTCACCATAAACCTGGAGCGCTGGGAAGACAGGGAGATCGTGCTCGGCGCCGAGGCGATCTGGGCCGCGGAGTATGAGGCGGATCCAGCCCACGCGCGCCGGATGGAGCGCCTACGAATCACGACGGACCACCTGCGACGATTGCGGGCCTCCGACTCCCCCCTCCACGTGGAACTCGGCGAGGGGGTTCGCCGTCACATCAGTCGTCTGGAGCGGTTCGGGCTCACGCCGGAGGAGCTGACGCGCATGGATTCGTCCGGGGACGGGAAGCTGGTCGGGACGGGCCTGTGGAGCGCGTCGGCGCTGATCGCGGGTATGCTGGCATGGCTCGGCAGGATCATCTTCCAGGCCCCGTACTGGCTCACGGGTCGCGTCCAGCCATTGTTTCGACCGGACAGCACCTCCGCCGCCACGCACAAGCTGCTGGTCGGCATCGTCATCTTCCTTCTCTGGTATTTCCTGCTGATGGGGATCGCTGGCGCCCTCGGAGGGTGGAAGGCGGCGCTCCTGGCAGGCGTCCTGTTGCCGTTGGTCGGCGCCGCGACGTTGTGGATGCGGGACATGAGCCAGGAGGCGCTGCGGCGCGCACAGCACGGCTGGATCGTCCAGCGCAGGCGGGCAGTACTCGAGTCGATGAGGAAGCGCCAGACCGCCCTCGCGAGGCGCCTCGCGGAGGTCCTGGAAGCCATGGAGACTGCGGGCTGAACGCCCCCTGGCCGTGGTCGCTATTGCTCCGCTGCTGCCCGGCTCGGCCACCCTCCCCAGGGTCCGACCGACTCCCTTGCGAATCCGCCGCAATCCCCCGCCCCGCCCTTGACGGTCCGTCTCGGCGTCCTGTATTCTGGTGAGGTTATCCTGGGGAACAAGGCGCGGCCGCTGAGGCTTAGCGACTGAGCAGTCGGTACCTCTCGGGCGGCCCGCGCAGAGCCGGGCGTCTCATCGTTTTGGGTCCTTCGGAGCCACGCGGTGGCTCGTGCCCCCCGAGCACTTCAACACCCAGCTGCACGGCAGGCGCAGCGTCCACACGAGACCGCAGCCGTACATGATTCAGATACAGCGATCCTGGAAAGATGTCCTCGCGTCGCGGATGCCTCCCGCGATGGCCGAGGAGATCGACCTCTTCGAGAACCAGATGGAGCTCCGCAAGCAGGGAAAGCTCGACGAAAAGGTGTTCGCCGAGCTGCGTCTGCGCCGCGGGGCCTACGGGCAGCGCTACGACAACGGCAAGCGCTACGACGGGAAGCAGACGCAGGAGATCGCCTTCCCGCGGAAGGGGCTGACCAAGGGTCCGGACACCGAGTTCGATGCGCCGGGCATGCAGCGCATCAAGATTCCCTACGGCTGGATGACGGCCGAGCAGCTCGAGGTGCTCTCGGACCTCGCCGAGGAGTACTCGAACGGTATCCTGCACGTTACCACACGGCAGGACATCCAGCTGCACTTCGTCGACATCGAGGACACGCCGGACATGCACCGCCGGCTGGCGGCGGTGGGGATCACGACCCGCGAGGCATGCGGGAACTCGGTCCGCAACGTGACCGGCTGCCCGAAGGCGGGGATCTGCCGCGGCGAGCTGTTCGACGTCTCGCCCTACGCGAACGCGGAAACCTGGTTCCTGCTCGGTCATCGCGACGTCCAGGACTTCGGGCGGAAGTTCAAGATCGCGTATTCGGGCTGCGCCCATGAGGGCTGCGGCCGCGCGATGATGCACGACCTCGGCTTCATCGCCGCGGTCCAGAACGTCGACGGGAAGGAGCAGCGCGGATTCAAGGTGGTGGTCGGCGGCGGCCTGGGACCGGTGCCGCACGTCGCCAAGGTACTGTATGAGTTCATGCCGGAGCACCAGATGCTGCCGGTCTCGCAGGCCATCTCGCGCGTCTATGCGCGGCTCGGCGAGAAGCGCAACCGCAACAAGGCGCGCATCAAGTTCCTGGTGGCCCAGCTCGGGATCGATGAGTTCCGGCGACTGGTCGACGAGGAACTGAAGGTGCTGGAGCCGGATCCGCGCTGGGAGGCGTGGCTCGAGGACGCGCACAAGGAGCGGATCGAAAGCCTTCCCGCTCCGGCGACGGATGGCAGCGCCGTTCCCGCGCCCGGCTTCGACAAGTGGGCGAGGACGAACGTCTATCAGCAGCGCCAGCCCGGCTTCGTGAGCGTGACCGTGAACCTTCCATTGGGGGACATCACCTCGCGGCAGGCGCGGAAGCTGGCGGACATCACCCGGCGCTACACCCGGGACGCGCTCCGGACCACGGTTGACCAGAACTTCTTCATCCGCTCGATCCACCAGCAGGACCTCGTGGCTGTCTACAACGACCTGTACGAGGCGAAGCTGGTCCTGAGCGGGGCGATGACGATCACGGACGTCACCAGCTGCCCCGGCACCGACACCTGCAAGCTGGGCATCGCCAGTTCGCGCGGGTTGGGCGTGGAGCTGCGGAGCCGGCTGGAGGCGCGTGAGCTCCAGTTCGATCCGCTCCTGAAGGACGTAACCGTCCGGGTGAGCGGCTGCCCCAACTCCTGCGGTCAGCACCACGTGGCGGACATCGGCTTCTACGGGTCGAGCCGCAACGTCGGAGCGTACAAGGTGCCGCATTTCCAGCTGATCCTCGGCGGCTCGCTGGAGGACAACGCCGGGAACTACGGACTGGCGGTTGGCGCGGTGCCGTCTAAGCGGGCGCCGGAGGTGGTGGACCGCCTGCTCGAGTTGTACTCGGCTGAGCGGGAGGACAACGAGAGCTTCCGCGGATGGGTGACCCGAGTGGGCAAGAAGGTGATCAAGGAGCGGCTGCAGGACCTTACGACCGTTCCCGCCTACGAGGAGGACCCGAGCTTCTACGTGGACTGGCACGACGCTCGGGAGTACTCGATCGGCGACATCGGCGTCGGAGAGTGCGCGGGTGAGGTGATCTCGTTGACCGAGTTCAGCCTCGCGGAGGCCGAAAGCCGCGCGTTCGATGCGTCGGTACTCATCGACGCGCCGGGGGCGACGGACGCCGATGTCCAGGAGGCGTCCCGGCTTGCCTACAGCGCCATGGTCATCGCGGCGCAGGGGCTGCTGAAGACGCGGAACCCGGACATCTCCGGCGACCCGGCTGTGGTGTTCCCGGCGTTCGAGGAGCAGTTCATCCGGACCGATCTGTTCTTCGAGCGATATATCGGTGCGCAGGAATGGACCTACTTCCAGCTCGCGCACCAGGCGGGCGGGGCGGCGCGCGATCGAGACGAGGCGCGTCGGCGGGTCGAGGAGGCTCAGCTGTTCATCGAGGCGGCCCACGCCTGCTACACGCGTCTCCTGCAGGCACAGGCCGCGCGGCCGGGTGCGGGGATGGCGCTGGCTACATGACCACGAACACCATGACCGATATCTACCGGGTCTGCGCGAAGCTATACGCGCACGAGCCCGTCGCGATCGGGGACGACGCCGAAGTTTTCGTCCCCATCTTCCACGAGTGGATCCGTGAGCAGCGGCTCGATGTGGTCGCCATAGACGTGGCAGACTACGCCCATGTTCCCGACAGCCCCGGCATCATGCTGGTTTCGCACGAAGCGCACTTCGCGCTCGACCGCTCGGACGGGCAGTTCGGCCTCCTGGTTCAGCGCCGGCGGCCGATCGAGGGAGACGGGACCGACCCGATCACCACCACGATCCGGCAGGGTTTGCGGATGGTGGAGCTCCTCGAGTCAGATCCGCGCCTCGCGGGTAAGCTGCGATTCGACAGGTCCTCGATCCGTGTGGAGGCTAACGACCGGTTGCGGGCACCCAATACGGACCAAGGCTACGAGGTGTTCGAGCCGCTCGTGCGCCAGGCGATCGATTCGCTGTTCCCGGGCGTGCAGGCGAGCGTCAGACGGATCGAGAACGACCCCCGCGATCGGCTGGCGATCGAGGTCCGCTTTCCTGATCGAGGTGAACTCGCGGCATGATGCGGAGTGACGGGTTTCCCGTCGATGCAGCGTATGGGTAGGGGAAACGGCGGCTGGGGGGATACCCTGCCGCCGTTTCTGTCGGTCTGGTCGCGAACCCGCAACCCGACCCATCCCCCGGTGGTGGCCGCGATTCGACAACCTTTCCCGATGTTCCCCGGCCGCGGCCGTTCAGGGCAAGAGCCCGCGCTCTGCCCACCGCCGCGCGGCTATCGCGATCCTGCGTCCGTCCCCCCCTTTCTCTCGTCCTCCTCAGGCTGCGGCTCCGCCGGCTGAGGACCGATACATGTGCTCCCTGGACATCGGCACTCCCGCTCGCCCCCGGTCGAGTTTCGCAAGGAGCGTCTGGTTGACGCTGGTCCGCCCGATGTCGAATCGGTGGGCAGCGGCCGCGAAGTAGAGCCGCCAGGCGCGGAAGGTCGGGCGCCCGACGATCCGGACCGCCTCCTCTTCCCGCTCCTCCAGGTTGCGGATCCAGTGTCGGAGCGTCATCGCGTAGTGCTCACGCAGGTTCTCGACGTCCCGCACCTCCCATCCCGCCGCCTCCGCGTCGTCGTTCACCTGGCTGAGCGGAATCAGCTCCGTGTCCGGGAAGACCGACCGGGTGAGGGGTGCCGTCCCCACAATCAGGCGATTCAGAGGATCCGTGACCAGCGCGGTGAACCCCGTCTTCGGACGCACCTTCTGGATGGAGATGCCGTGGTTGAGGAACAGGCCTCCCGGGCGGATCACCGAGTAGATCCGGCGGAAGTACTCAGGAAGGCGCGCCTCGCCGACGTGCTCGAACATCCCGATGCTGGCGGCCTTGTCGAACGTCTCTCCGCCGAGCGTCCGATAGTCGGCCAGACGGATCTCGATCCGGTCGTCAAGGCCGGCCTCCGCCACTCGTTGCCGCGCCAGCTCATGCTGGCGCACGCTGAGTGTGATTCCGACACCACTGATTCCGTAATGCCGCGCGGCGTGGATCAGCAGCCCGCCCCAACCACACCCGACGTCCAGCAACCGGTCTCCCGGCTGTAGCAGCAGCTTTCGGCAGATGTGGTCGAGCTTCAGCCGCTGAGCGGTTTCCAGGTCCTCGGTCCCGGTCGGGAAGTAGGCGCACGAATAGACCATACGCCGGTCCAGGAACAGCGCGTAGAAGTCGTTCCCGAGGTCGTAGTGATGTCGGACGGCGGCGGTATCCCGTTCGGGTGAATGCCGCCCCCCGGTGAGCGGGGCGGGTTCGAGCGGCCGAGCCGTGGGTAGCTCGGCGGCCGGCAGGGCCCGCCATAGCCGGGCGAGCTCCATCAGGTCCGAGGGCGAGCGAACACTGCGCCGACACGTCTCCACGATATCGAACACCGCGGTCAGGTCTCCCTCGACCTCCAGACGTCCGCCGATGTACGCGTCCGCGAGCGATGCCTCGACCGGCGGCCGGAACATCGCACGCAAATCCGGCGCGGATGAAATCACGAGGGTGAAGCGCGGAGACCCGATCGCGGGAAGCTCCGTCCCGTCCCAGAGGCGGATCGCAAAATCGCGCGGTGGACAGAACAGTCGATCGAGGAAGGCTGCTGCGGCGGCGGAATCCGATCGTTCAGGTCCCGCCTCCAGATGCTGCACGGAGGTCGACATGGCGCTCGGAAGCTGGTGAAGGGCGATGGCGGAGTCGTAGAGATAACCGATCCGGCGCGAGGACGGAAGGCTTATCCAGAGTCTGTACGGGTGAACTCGGTGATACGCGGTTCGCCGTTCCCGCCGCGGCTCACTTCGAGCGAGACTGGCTGACGGCTGGTTTCGCCGCCGCCGGCAAGATCGGGCGAGGAGACGTAGACGACCTCCCCGTCCACCTCGTACACACCGTCGGAGGTCTCCCGCGCGCTGTGAACCTCGATCCGGTCCGGCCATGGACTGGACGTCTCCCGGCCAGGCGCCGCCGACGGATCGGCCAGCCAGCGCTCGAGCAGCTCGCTCGTAACCAGCGGACCGTGGAACTCGCGGATGGCGGACCGCACCGTTTCGGGATCCGCCAGGAGCGAAACGCGGTCCATCACCTCGCCGAACCGTTCCACGATGGCTGCCACGTCGGTGGGGACATCGGCCGGGGCCGAACCGGAACCTGCACAGGGGCGCAGCGTGGCGGAGTAGATGCGCCAGCTCCGCTGCTCGGGGGTGGCGCCGTCCACGACGCTCCGCACCAGAGTGTAGCTGCCCTCGAAACACTGCTGCCCACCATCGTCGAGCTCCGCCCGAACGACGGCGGGAATCTCGATGAAACGCGAGCCGGCGGCGCCCTCGATCACTCCAGGCGTGCCAGGCATGATCGACGATCGGACGGTACGGGCAAAGCCAGCCGTGAACTCCTCGAGGGTCTGGCCGCTCGCCTGCCCGCTGGACGCCCAGTATCGATACGCCTCCTCGTACGCGCCCTTGTCGATCGCCTCGTAGTAGGCGCGCAGAACCGCGACGGCTGAGTCTGACGAACTGGCCGGTGCTGACGGGGTCGGGGTCGCCGACGGGCCTTCGGTGATGCTCCCCGGCGTCTCCTGCCCACCATCCGGCGCGCCGCGATCCGCACACGATGCGACCATGGAGCAGAGGATGAGGGCCACGGCAGCCAATCCTCTCCTCGGATTGTGAGCTCCTACTAGTGGCATGTTTCCATGTGTGGGAAAGTGGTCCCTCACTCCTTTGTCACCCCCGAGCGCAGTCGAGTGGTCTGCACTTCGTCAAACGCTGCAGTGTTTGGAAATCATCAAAACAGGCCACTAGCACGCCAACCGATCCGACGCGCCGCCTCGCAGACCGGCGCCTTGGATCGCTGACGCCGTGGCCTCGATAGGCCGCACCGCGCGAGGGCGATGCGCGACCTACGGTTGCGGTACCCCGCTCCACTCCCTCCACCATATGTCCATCGTGCCATCCGTTCATGGCCGGGACGTGCTCGCAGACAGCGTGCCCGGCCGCGTCGGAAGGGGTGAGCTGAGGGAAGCATCTGTGAGAGTACGGTCGGACATCGGATCCTTCACCGATTCCGCATATTGGAGGGGACGCCGCGATACCGGCCCAACCTTCTCTTTCCGGAGTGGTTCAACCTGCCGCCAGATCAATCGCCCGGCCCCGCTGAGACCAACAGCGGGGCCTGCTCCGCCAATCCAGCTACACATCCACTGAATACCTGGGACTATCGGCGCCGCGACACGCGGGCATTGCCGGACTCATGGGCTGCCAGCTCCATCCAGGCGCCATCCATCTACTGGGCTCGCGTCGTCCGCCTCAACGCGGGCCGACACGCAGGAGCCGAACGACGGAGTGTCGGGATGTCCGGCTCTGCTTACTATCAACAGAGTGGACACTCGTCGACAGACCCAACATCTCCTACCAAAGGCATAGTTACTCCCCAAGAGAGAGATCAATGGACATCAGCTTCGCCGACCGCGAACTCGACATCATGGGTCCTGTGGGACCGCGGACCGAATACGGTCAGCGAAGTCCGGGAAGCCTTCCGGACGCGCTGGCCTAAACCACGGTTCTCACGATTCTCCGCGTGCTGGAGGAGAAGGGATACGTAGGCTACTGTCAACGCCGGCTGAAAATCGGACACAATCGTCGGACGAAAAACGGACACTCGGCACATGAGGTGACGAGCCTCAGGAACTGGTCCTCTTCTCCTTTGCTCTAGGGGTTTTGCGTGGGGGAGACGAGGTGGAGGCCGAGTCCCCGTTGTTCAAGGAGCGCCACAGTTCGGTGTGATGGCGCATGCGGTAGGAGCCCCGGATGTTGATGATCATGAAGCGGGAGAGAGCGCACTTCGCCAGGTGCGGCGGAAGATCTTCCGAAGCTCTCCGGAGATGCTGCTGACCCATCTCGTGAAGGATCGTGATCTCTCCGCGGACGATCTGCGGCGATTGCGTGAGTTGCTGGACGAACGTCTACGCGAGGAGGAGAAATGATCGGCGCCTGGATGACGTACGGCAGCGCTGTGCCCCCCCTCTAGGGCTCGCCGCGTACGCGCTCGAGCCATGGCTCCAGCAGCGAGGCGCGGGAGCCAGGTGGGTATGGCAGCGCTCACCAATACCAATACGTTCGTCCAGCAGCTCGAGCGGAGTTGTCCGCCGACCCTGAAGGATGCCGGAATCGGTCGCACGGTGATCCTGTACGTGTTCATCACCGAGAACGGCAGCGTGGAGATCGTCCGGGTGCAGCAGAGCTCGGGCTATCCGCAGCTGGACGAGGTTGCGGAGCAGCTGATGAGGGAGGTGGCGAGGTTCTCTCCGACATTGAACCGGAACCAGCCCGTCCCGGCGTGGATGCAGATCCCGAACACCTTCGAGACGCTTCGGTCACGCTGAGCGTTCCGTAGACCGTCGAATCCCCAGCCAGGCGCGCGGAGGAGGTCCGAGAGCAACGGCGTGCTCTCGGACCGGCAGGCCCACCGCCAGCTACCCTCCGCTCAGTAGGCTTCCGATATCGTCAGGGTATACCACCCGGTTTCATTCTCCGCGTAGGAGCTCGCCCTGATCACGTACTCGCCAGCTTCCTCGAACTCGACTTCGACATAGGAGTTGAGCCCGATGGGAAGCTCGGTGGCGTCGTCGTTCGATGCGAGCGTGGTGAAACCGAAGCCATCCTCCCGGATCACGTAGAGGTAGGGATCGAACTCGTCCGACTCGAGCGTGAACGCCAGGCGATGCCCCGCGCGTACCTGGATGACGTGATCGTCGTAGTAGGTTCCATCGGGCATCATCCGATCGGTGGCTTCCAGTTCGCCCGTGATCGTACGAAGCGTCCGCGCGGAGCTCCGCGTGCTCCGTGAGACGGTCAGCGTGTATTCGCCTAGCTCACCGGGTACCCAGGTCGAAGCCGAGATGTAGTAGGTCCGGTCGGAATCCGGGATGAGCTCGAGCCGAGCATCGGTCGACCAGTCGAAGCCGTCGTCTACGTGATCGATTGGCTCGAATCCGTTCGGACCCTCGATCTCGAGGGTGAGAAACGCGTCGAAGTCGTCGGATCTCAACTCGATGACTGCCGTCTCTCCTGCTCTTGCCCGGAATCGGTACCGGTCGTAGTAGGTCTCCGTGATGTAGTCGTAGTCGTCCCACTCGTTCAGTTGTCCGTGAATGGTCTCCGAGTACCCGATTTCCGGCCAGTCCATTTCGCCCCACTCATCGACGTCGTACAGGTCCTCGGAGTCGTCGGCCAAACCGATCGACGCGGCAAGGGGGCTCCCATCCGCGGGGGCGTACGGTTGAAACTCGCAGCCAGGGCGAATAGGAACGTAGAGTCTGCTCGGGTCCGAGTGCTCCCACGGCTCTGCGAAGATCGGCACGCCGCCGAACTCTCCCACCCTCGTGACGTCATAAACGTCCAGAACGAGGGGTAGACCGTACCGGGTCCAGGTGACGCCGTTCATCACGAGGGGCTCGTTGTTGGCGTACCACGACGCGGTTGCCGCGTACTGGCTACCGACCGGGTGGGCGACGCTGAAAAGCCTTCCGTCCATCAGGGTATCACCGGCGACGCGATCGTAGGCGACCGGGAATTCGGCCAGCCGGCCGTCAACGACGACACAGACCTGGAAGTATTGCATCTGGGCGAACGCGGGTGCGGCCCCGGCGATGCTGGCGAGTACGAGAAAGGCGAAGATTGATGACGAGCGTAACATATTCACTTGCAAGGCTTTATCGGTACGGAGACGATCCCGGGCGCCAGCCGCGACGAGCCCGCGAACAGGCTGCCCGCCGGTAAGTATAGGCATACGGATGTTTTCGCTTGAGGAGGGATGAACCCGGGTCCGAACGGAACCGCGGAGGAACACGTTCTCGAGAAACGTCAGCAGACCGATTCCGAGCGCGGCCAGGGTTCGCTACGAAGTCGACCACCCATTTCCCCATACCGGAATCGTGGTGGGAAAGCGCCCACTGTCAGCCCTGGCCGGTCGGGCGGGTCGGCGATCAGGAACACGGTCCGCCCCTCGCCTCAAGCTGCGAAGTTCGCATGAGGGTGAAAACGTCCGATCCTAGATTGTGGCGCGCAGGCGGCGGGACCGATGCTGCCGAGCCCGGCCTCCCTCGAGCACTGAGCAGGATCAGCAACGAGTACTCGCGGCTGCCCTGAGACGCCGGCCAACCGAGTGCCCCAGCGGCTAGGGCGTCACAGCATCCAGATCAGATATTGACAATTCAGTAGGAATCGCCACCGATCAGCTATGCAGACCATCCTGGGAGCCAACGGCGTCATTGGCAGGGAGTTGTCGAGGGCGCTGCCGATGTACACCGACCGCGTCCGCCAGGTGAGCCGCTCCCCGCGGCCGGTAAACCCGACGGATGAGGTGTTCACGGCGGACCTCCTCGACGCCGATGCCACCGAACGGGCCATCGCCGGGTCGGAAGTCGCTTACCTGGTTGCGGGTCTCAGATACGACCTGCGAGTCTGGCGGGAGGAATGGCCTCGCGTCATGCGGAACGTCATCGACGCGTGTCAGCGGACTGGGGCGAAGCTGGTCTTCTTCGACAACGTCTACGCCTACGGACGCGTAGACGGGCCTATGACGGAGGAGACGCCGTACAATCCGAGCAGCGAGAAGGGGAAGGTCCGAGAGCGGATCGCCCGCGCGCTGATGGAGGAAGTGCGGGCGGGCCGCATAGAGGCGATGATCGTCCGAGCCGCTGACTTCTACGGCCCCGGCGCTACGACCAGCTTCGTTCACGCGACCGTATTCGACCGGCTACGCCAGGGCCGTTCGCCGCAGTGGATCGGCAACCCACGCGCGCTACACACCTTCACGTACACGCCCGACGCCGGCCGCGCAACCGCTCTTCTGGGCAACGCGCCCGACGCGTTCGGGCAGATCTGGCACCTGCCGACCAGCCGTGAACGCCTCACGGGCGAGGACTTCGTGCGCCTCGCCTGCGAGTTCGCTGGACAGCCCTATCGCCTCCAGGTGGCGCCGAACTGGGTGCTTCGTCTGATGGGCCTCTTCATGCCGGTCATCCGCGAGAACCAGGAGATGATGTACCAGTTCGAGCACGACTACGTGTTCGACAGCAGCAAGTTCGAGCAGACCTACAAGGTGCGTGCTACCGACTACAAGGATGGCATCCAGGCAACGCTGCGGGAGATGGGGATTGGCCGTGAGTGAACCGCCGGAACCGCTTCCGCACCAGTAGCCAGTCGAGGAAGCACGAGCCCACTACTCCGCCTCGACGCAGCCGGGCGTTCGGAGGGCCTGGGTGAAGCTCCTCTGTCGCGGTGCAATGATCGGTTCCGCGTGTGTTAATTGATTCCTTCCGGTATTAG
>CAZJEH010000028.1:0-26960 GCA_964544905.1 uncultured Gemmatimonas sp. | reverse complement strand
CGTGCACCTTTCCGGCGGCGTCGGTATCGGCGGGGTACTCGAGCCCCCGGGTGCGACACCGGTGATCATCGAGAACGGAGCGTTCATCGGTTCTCGATGCATTGTCGTGGAAGGCGTGATCGTCGAGGAGGAGGCGGTGCTCGGCGCCAACGTCGTGCTGACCGCGTCGACGCCGATCATCGACGTCACGGGCAGCGAACCGAAGGTCATGCGTGGCCGGGTGCCCGCGAGATCGGTGGTGATTCCGGGCTCACAGCCGAAGCAGTTTCCAGCGGGCGTGTACCATACTCCCTGCGCCCTCATCATCGGCAAGCGAACCGAATCGACCGACCGGAAGACATCGCTCAACGAAGTCCTGCGGACCTTCAACGTACCGGTATGAGCGACGACCGAACGGGCACGGTTCCGAGGGACATCCGGGAGATCCTGGCCGCCCGTACCGTCGAGCTGTGCGCGATTCCGAGCGAGACCGGCGCGGAGGAGCGGATCGCCGATCATGTCGAGGGGCTGTGCCTGGCCGCGGTCGGTGAGCAGTTCGTGACCCGGATCGGTCATTCCGTCATCTGCGATCCGGCACCTGAGGCCGGTTCTCCGGTGGTCGCCCTCGTCGGGCATCTCGATACCGTTCGCTGCGCGGACGACCAGCCGGTCGGCATCCGCGACGACCGGGTCTACGGCTGCGGGGCGAGCGACATGAAGGGCGGTGTGGCGACCATGATCGAGCTCCTGCACCGATGGAAGTCGCTGACGGCTGCGCGCCCGGTCTGGATCTTCTATGACGGCGAGGAAGGGCCCCACGAGAGGAACGGTCTCGAGCCCGTCCTGAGAAGTGGCGTCCTGCCCGAGCTGGATCTGGCGATCGTCCTCGAGCCTACCGATCGGTCCCTCCACATGGGCTGTATGGGGACGATGCACGCGACGCTGACGGTCCGCGGGAAGCGGGCCCACAGCGCCAGGCCCTGGCACGGCGAGAACGCGATCTACAAGGCGACCGATCTCATCGATCGATTCGCCCGCCTGGAGCGTCGGGAGGTCCGGTTCGGTCCCCTGACGTTCTACGAGGTCATGGTGATCACGCGAGCATGGACGACGAACTCGTCGAACGTGGTTCCGGATCGGCTGATGCTGAATGTGAATGCCCGGTTCGCACCGGGCCGGACCAGCAGCGAAGCGCTGAGCGATCTTGTCGGGGTAGTGGGCGATCTCGCCGAGATCAAGGTGACGGACTCGGCTCCTTCCGGCACCGTTTACCTCGACCACCCGCTGATCGAGCCGTGGCGGCTGCGACGTGGTCTCGAGATGGCCCCGAAGCAGGCCTGGACGGACGTCGCCCGGTTCACCGAGCGAGGAATCCCGGCCGTCAATTTCGGTCCGGGTGAGACGAGCCAGGCACACCAGGCGGGCGAGTGGTGCTCCATCGATTCCCTGGAGCACGCGTTTTCCGCGCTCTGGGACTTCTTCACCAATCCGCTCCCGACTCACGGGTCGGACGTTCCGCTGGCGCGGTGAAGCCTGCCGCGGGTTGATGCCTCGGGTGCCCTTACCTGATGCCGGTTTGCGTGATGCCGGCTCCGGCGCGCGCGAAGCGCGCTGGCCACAGCACGACGCCCTCGCGCCGGTCGGTGACGCGCCGCCCCAGCGCGATCCAGATCCCCAGGCGAATCCTTCGTCCGGGCAAGCCCAGCCGGGTCGGCCTGCTGGCGATGGGCTCGCGAGCCCTCCGGCACGACGCGGTCGATGAACCCGCTCATCGCGACGGTCCCGCCATCCATCATTCGGGCGATCAATGCCGCCAAACGACCCGGCGACATAGACCTCGGGCTCGGAGAGCCGACGCTTCCTCCCGATATCAGGCCTTTCGAGGCTGCGCTCGAGTGGACGCGCCGAAACGGATCCCCCTATTCGCCCAACGCGGGTTTCCCGGAGCTGCGGGAACTGGTGGCCCGGTATCTGTCCCGTGAGCCATGGGTTGCCGGCACGCCCGGCACCGAGAACGTCTGCATCACCGTCGGCTCGGAGGAGGCCCTTTACCTCGGGATCAAGACGGTCATCGATCCGGCGCGCGACGAAGTATTGATCGTTGAGCCGTGCTATCTGGCCTACCCGAAGATCTGCATGCTCGAGGGGATACCGTATCGCATGGTGGCGCTTTCCCCCGGAGCTGGATTTCGCCCGGACGCCGATCGCGTCCTCGACGCTCTCCGCCCGGAGACGCGCCTGATCGTCATCAACAGTCCGACGAATCCGACGGGGCGGGTATGGCCGGCTTCCGAGCTGGAGCGGCTCGCGAAGGGTTTGGCGGACCGAGCCGAGCGGACCTTCATACTCGCCGACGAGGTGTATCGGGAGATCTACTTCGGCGAGGAGGCGCCGCACAGCGCCGCCCGGTATCACCCCGACACGCTGGTGGCGGGATCCCTGTCCAAGTCGTCCGCCCTCACCGGACTGCGATTGGGCTGGCTGGCGGGTCCGGCCGACGTGATAGCCGCGGCGGTAAAGGTCCACCAGTTCCTCAATACCGCGGCGAGCACGTTCAGCCAGCGGGTAGCGGTCGAACTGCTGCGGGATCCAGCGAGCCTCGCGGCCCACCGAGCCGAGTACGCCTCGACCCGCGAGCTACTGATCCGGGAATGCAAGGGCTACGGCATCCCCCTGCTGGAGCCTGAGGGGACCTTCTATGCCCTGATCACCTTGCCCGGAGCGCTCGCAGCCGACTCGATAACCAGCGCCCGGGATCTGTTGGACAGAGAGCGGGTGGTGACGGTACCCGGCGTAGGGTTCGGCGAGAGCGCACAGGGGTGGTTGCGCATCTCGTGGGTCGCCCCGCCGGAGCTCATCGCCGAAGGTGTGATGCGGATCGGCCGCTGGCTCAGCAGCTAGCGCCGTCGGCGACCGGTTCCGCGCCGGCCAGCCGCTCCGCGCAGGCTGAATCCATTGCCGCCGCTGCGAGCCGCTCCGCTTCCGCGGCCGCAGCATCCCGGCGGCGGATCACAAGACTGAGACGGGACCGCGGCGGATCCCACCGCGGTGGCGTCCACCCGCCGCGCTCCAGCGGCGACAGGGACCCGTCATCACCTCTGAGCGCCGGGACGAACTTCTGGAACTGCGACCCGGGGTTCCACAGGACCCAGCTCTTCAAACCGGCGTCGTACGTTGCCTGGATCTGTTCCCGGAGGTGAGCCGGCCCGTACTCGAGATCGTCGACCCAGGTCGCGCTCATTGCCTGTAGCCACGGCCTGATCTCCCCGACCGTCGCCCCCTCCTCCTGGAGGTAGCGAGTGCGCTCGACCGCATCCTCCATCGACACGCGGACGATCTCGTACGGGTTCGCGTTCGGGTGCGCGAATCCGTACATCCCCGTGTAGTAGTGGGACGGGTACACCATCGGCAGGAGCGCATCGGCGACTCGGATCAGCTTCTCCCACTGCTGCCCGATGCCGACGTCACCCTCGACGTGCGTGACCAGTCCGAACACGTCCGCCGTGATCGGCACCTGGTACTCGCTCAACTGGTCGCGTGAGTACTCGACGAACTCGCGAATCGCGTCCTCCCGGGACCGCCCGGCCGCCGCGGGGAACGACATCGTCCGCTGCATCGAGCTGGGGACGTCCGGGAAACGAACGTAGTCCCACTGCACCTCGGAGAATCCCATCTCCAGCGCCTCGCGCGCGATCGCGATGTTGTAATCCCAAACCGTGCGATTGTAGGGGTCCACCCACGGGTTGCCCTGCTGGTCTTTCCAGCTCCCTCCGTTGATGTGCTGGATGGCTAGGTCCGGTCGCTTCGCTGCCAGCATCCGATCCTTGAAGACGACGATGCGGGCGATGGGATAGATCGAGTGAGCCTTCAGCGTGTCGATGAGCTCCGGCAACCAGGTCGACGCCGGCCGCTCGTGGGCACCGATCTCGATGGCCAGCGGGATCGTCGTGTTCGAGTGTGTCAGGTAGGTGTCGGATTCCTTGATGTCGATCACGAACGCGTTGATCTCGGTCTCGTCCGCGATCCGGATGAGATCACGCATGCGCGACCGGGAGCCGGCTGCCCAACCGTTGACGTACAATCCCCGGATGGAGTCGGGCCTGGGAACGCGATCCCCGAACTTCGCGTTCCAGGCGGCGATGCTGTCGAGCCGGGCCTGTTCCGCTGCCAGCGCCGCCGGGTCGAGGAGCTCAGCCCCTTCGTTGAGCGCGCTGATCGCCGCGGAATCGCGAGTCTCGCATCCGAGGCTCACGAGTGTCAGCAGCACACCGCCTAGCGCCGCGCAGTGACGGCGTGCGTGAGAGCGCCACGTGAGAGGGGTCATCGGCTCCTTCGGAATTGTTGAGGAAACGGGGGCCCCGCAGGAAGTGTGTCGGGGTGCGGCAATTCAGCCCATCGCCGAGTAAGCCTCGGCGGTTGCTCCCCGATCTGGACCGACCTGGGAATCTACCGAGTCTTCTCCGTGGTGGGAAGGTATTGTGCCGGATCAGCTTAGCTCGTCCGTACGAATGCCGTCGGAGGACAAAGAAAGGCCCGACGTCGCCGCCGGGCCTCTCTCATTCGAGCGAGGATCTCGCTTACATCGAATCGGTAGCCGCGCTGTCGGCCATATCCGGCATCGAGTCCAGCTCGATAGCGGCGGTATCCTCGGACAGCGGCGGCGCTACCGGCTCGGTCACCACGGGCGGCGTGGTCGGCTCCTCGAGGACCGGATCATCGATGATCACGGCGTCGTCCTGCTGGCCTTCACACCCGACCATACCGATCAGCCCGGCAAGCGCAAAAGCGGTGAAAAGCTTCTTCATTATTACCTCTCCATGCGTGTTCGAGGTCGATTCTGCCTCCGGGACCGGTCCCGGACGCCCTGGGGTAAGGGCAATGGGTGTGCCACGCCGGCCCTGCGCCGAAAGTGGCCAAAATGCGAGGAAAACGGCACATTTCTGTGTCGTGGACGATCGGTTGCGGCTGTGGGAGGCGTTCGAATCATCGTTCGGGTGTTCATTGAACACCCATCCTCCGTTCACTGAACGCGCCAATGTCCGGTATCTCCATACGTACCAAAGTCTTCCTGCTGTTCGCGGTGGCTTCGCTGCTGACCGTGATGCCGGCATTGGTGCTCATTGGCCGCGCCGTCGAAGAGCAGGTGTACGAGCGGGAGACCGAGGAGCTGATCACTGCCAACGAACGGCTGAGAGCATACTGGCGGGATCAGGACGAGGCGCTGCTCGAAGTCGCCCGGCGGGTCGCCCAGACTCCCCCCATCGCCGAGCAGCTGCGGCTCGCGGATACGACGGCGCTCCAGAGGCGGCTCCGTCAGGAGGTAGTCCAGCGGCTGATCGTATTCGCTACGGACTCCACCGGCGCAACCGTCGTCGGCCCGCGTCTGGACACGGTAACGGTGAGACGCGTGTCGGAGGATGGGCCGCTCGTGGGGTTCGCCGAGGGAGAGGCCGTTCCGATCCGCATCGCTCTGTGGCCGGTGTGGTCGGACAGCGGCTACGTGGGATTGACGGGCGTGGGCAGTCGCCTCGACGCGGGGATGATCCGCGAGCTGCGCGAGATCACCGGAGGGGCGGACATCGCACTCGTGGTGAACGATTCGGTCGTCTCCACGACCCTGCCGGACAGTCTGGTCCAGGTCCTACGGACGATGGAGCTTCCCACCGTCATCGATCGGGGCGGGATATGGAGGCGCGTCGTCGAGCGTCTACCGTATCTGTACTATGCGAGCTCGATGCCGGCCGTCGATGGTTCCATCGGCATCCTGCTGCTGCGACCCGTCGCGCAGGAGCTGCAGGTCGCGCAGGGGATCCGGGGCTACGTGGTGGGGATCGGAGCGACCGCCCTGCTGGTCGCGCTGGGGCTCGCGTTCCTTGTTTCGCGGATCGTGGCGAGACCGGCACAGACGCTCGCCGCCGCCGCGGTGGAGCTGGCACGCGGCAATTTCGAGGCGCCGCTTCCGCGGACATCGGCGGACGAAGTCGGTCAGCTCACCCGCGCGTTCGGCGAGATGCGCGCGGCCATCGCGGAGCGCGAGGACAGGCTGCGTTCGGCTCAGGCGGAGCTGATCCACAGGGAGAAGCTGGCCGCCATGGGTCGGCTCGTGGCGCAGCTCTCGCACGAGATCAACAATCCGATCTACAACATCCAGAACTGCCTGGAAGTGCTGGACCGACGTGGGGATCCGGGCGATCCGAACCGGGAGTTCCTCTCGCTCGCCCGCGAGGAGCTCCAGCGGATGGCGGTACTCACGCGTCAACTGCTGGATCAGAGCCGGCCTCTGTCCGATGAGGCTACGCCCGTCGACATGAACCAACTGGCGCAGCGCGTGGTGACCCTCGCCGCCGCGGACATGGAGAACAACGGCGTGCAGGTGGAGCTCGATCTGGAGAAGGACCTTCCTGCGGTGATCGCCCACCCCGACGCCATGCAGCAGGTGCTCGCGAACCTCGTGGCGAACGCCCTCGATGCAATGCCGGGTGGTGGGATGCTCAGGATCGTGACCCGGTCCGAGCCGGACGCCGTGGAGACGATCGTTGAGGATACCGGCGTCGGCATTCCGGATGAGCATCTTCCGCGGATCTTCGAGGCGTTCTACACGACGAAGCCCGGGGTTCGGGGAGTCGGTCTGGGGCTCTTTGTTTCGGAGGGCATCGTGCGGGGCCATCGAGGGCAGCTGCGGGTCGAGAGTCGTCCGGAGCACGGGACCCGCTTCAGGATCCGGCTTCCGCGCGAAACGCTGGGCGCTCCTGCGTCGCTGACGTCGGTCACCACGGAGGACGGCACCACCTATGTCACGAGCAGCTGACTGACCGCAGATGACGACCGAACGGCCGAAAATCCTCATCATCGACGACGACCGGGCCTTCCGCGTGGGCACGGGTGCGCTGCTGGCGGACGAAGGCTACGACGTGGACGCCGCCGCCAGTGGCAACGAGGGACTGAGTCGGCTCAGCGAGGGCGGGTACGAGTTGGTCCTGCTGGACCTGAAGATGGAGGGGCGGACGGGACTGTCGGTTCTCGAGGAGATCCGCCGGGCAGGCAACAGCGTTCCCGTGCTGATGCTGACCGGCTACGCGACGGTCGACACCGCCGTTCAGGCGCTCAAACTCGGTGCCGATGATTACATCACCAAGCCCTGTGACAATACGGCACTGCGCTCGAAGATCCGGGCGATCCTCGCCCGTCGGGCGCCGGTCCTCGGCGTAGGTGCCTCGCGAATCGTCGCCAGGAGTCAGGAAATGCGCGACGTGCTCAAAGCGATCGAGCGCGTTGCGCGAACGGACTCGACGGTCCTCATCCGCGGTGCCACGGGAACCGGCAAGGAGCTCGTCGCCCGAGCCATCCACGAGGAGAGTCCGAGGCGGTCGGGGCCCTTCGTCGCGGTCAACTGCTCCGCGCTCGCCGAAGGGGTACTGGAGTCCGAACTGTTCGGTCATGCCCGCGGCGCGTTTACCGGGGCCGTTTCCGACCGCAAGGGATTGTTCGAGGAGGCGCACGGCGGAACGATCTTCCTGGACGAGATCGGCGACGTGAGCGTCGCGCTGCAGGCGAAGCTGCTGCGCGTGCTGCAGGAGCGGGAGGTCACCCGGGTCGGAACGACGCGACCGATCCCGATCGACGTGCGGGTCGTCGCCGCGACGCACCAGGATCTCGAATCCCGCGTGGAATCGGGCCAGTTCAGACCGGATCTGTATTTCCGACTGAAGGTCTTCCAGATCCGGATTCCGGAGCTCCGTGAGCGCCCCGAGGACATCCCGGCGCTCGCTTCCGCCGCCCTGGCCCGGTGGAACGAGCAGGCGGACGCCGACCGGCGCATCGCCGGGCTGTCGGAGGAATCGCTCGAGATCCTGCTCGCGTACGACTGGCCGGACAACGTCCGTGAGCTGATCGCCGCAATCGAGCATGCCTGCATCGTCTGCGATGGCAACCGGATACTGCCATGTCATCTCCCCCCCGAAGTGAGGGAGCCGGAACCGGAACCGCAGGCAGAACCGCGCAACGACGCTGGTCGACGCTATCAGGCGCCCGAGCCCGAGGAGGAGCGCGAGGCGATCGTTCGCGCCCTCAAGGAAGCGGACGGGAACCGCACCCGCGCGGCCGCCATGCTGGGCATGGGGCGCACTACTCTCTGGCAGAAGCTCAAGGCCTACGGGCTGGAGAACGTCTAGACGCGCCAGCCCTGCGACCCGCCCGGCCGGCGGGTCGATCCTCCCCTCGCACATACGTCCTTCCGCTCGACTCGGGGGAGTCACGTGGACTCCTCGAGTGTCATCGGATTCCTGGATGTCCCCGTCCGGCGCCTGGGGTGTCCACCAGGGATGACGTTTTCGGCGCGCCCGGCGGACTGTCGGAAGCCGATAATGAGATGCCGTACAACGAGATACGCTTAGCGAAGCAAGGGGTACGCACTCTGCCTCATGCGTGGCACGAGGCCGCTCGACCAAAACTTTCGTGGAGAGATCGATGAACAGCAGACGGAACGGGAACGCGAGATGGGCTTCGCTTCTGCTCGCGGTTCTCGCGCTGATGGCCGCAGGATGTGCGCGGCAGGTCACCCGGATTTCTCCGGATCAGGCGATCGACCTTTCCGGCCGATGGAACGACGTCGACAGCCGGATGGTCGCCGACGCGATGGTTTCGCAGAGCTTCGGGTCCGGCTGGATCCAGAACCATCTGCGGAGCCGCGGGGGTGAGCCGCCTACGGTGATCCTCGGAACCGTTCGGAACCGGAGCATGGAGCACATCCCCGTGAACACGTTCATTCGCGATCTCGAGCGGGCGTACGTGAACAGCGGGCAGGTCCGCCTGGTCGCCTCCGGGGCGGAGCGTGATGAGATCCGGGACGAACGGCTCGACCAGCAGGAGAACGCCGCGGCGTCGACACGGGCCCGGCTCGCGATGGAGCAGGGCGCGGACTACATGCTCCAGGGCGAGATCCAGTCGATCGAGGACCGCGAGGGCAGGCGACGCGTCGTCTTCTACCAGGTGGACCTCACGCTCGTCGATCTGGAGAACAACACGCGAGTGTGGGTGGGGCAGCACAAGATCAAGAAGTACATCGAGGATCCACGGGTCAGACTCTGAGCAGCGAGGACATCGCCTGCCGGGGGCGAGCAGCCCTGAAAGGAACCGAGGATGAAGATGAAGACGACGATGAAGGCAACGGCCGCCGTAGCCGTGGTCGCGCTGACCGCCTGCGCCCCACATGCACGCCCCCGACCCATCATGGGTAACGGGGACGTGATTCCCAGCCGTTCGGACGAGGTCGTCGAACGCGCTCGCATCCAGGGCGAGGAAGAGCGGGCCAGGATCGCCGAACGGAGGGCGGCAGACGATGCGGCGGCCCTGGCGGCCTGCGCACCCGCGATCTGCGAGGCTCTCGCGCGAGGAGAGCTGGCGCTCGGTATGAACGAGGCGCAGGTACTGGCTGCGACCCGAACGACCCCGGAGGCGTGGGAGCTACGGCCGAGCGGCGCGGTCACGCTGATGACGGCCCGCCCGGGCGAGCTGACGCCGAGAGATGCCTCGGGTCAGATCGTCCAGGTCAGCCTGGTGAACGGAGGCGTCAGCAGCTTCACGTACCGCGAGCCTCAGGGGTATCGGATCGTTTCGTCGGCCGAGGATGCTACCCGGGAGGGTCGGGTCGCCGCGATGGCGGACGCCCTGCTCGACGAAGGCGACAGGTACGCCGCGGCGGGCCAGCTCGACCTCGCACTGGATCGCTACGATCGCGCCGATGTGATCCGTCCGGGGCACCCGGAAACGACGTTCCGCATCGCGAGCACGCTGGACAAGCAGCTGCGCCCGATCGAGGCACTGCTGCGCTATCGGCTGTTCCTCCATCAGCTCGAGTTGGAGAGGATCGCAGCGCGGGGTGAGGCCGCTGCGCGGATGGCCGAGGCGATCGCCCTGGCGCAGCAGCGGATCATCGTGCTCGATCGGCGATGATCGGAGATGGAACCGTCAGCCCAATCGTCGGCCGGCGAGCGCCGGGATGCGAGACCATCCCCGATGGCTCGCCCGGGAGTCCGGTACCACCACGCCGTCGACGTCGCTGACGGTTCCGCCTTTCTGAACGTGCGGGAGGACCCGGAAACCGCGACGGGAGAGGTGCGAAACCGGATCCTGTTCGCCGTTCTCAACGCCCCGTACCGGAGGCGAGGTGTGGGGCTTCTCGCACTGATTCTCTTCCTCGCCGCCGGGAGCGGCTGCGCCACCGGCGGCAATATCTTCGCGCGTCCTCCGTTCGAGTTCCTTCCGTACAATTCCCCGCTTCGAACGCGGACGCTGGCGGAGCCCGACGCCTGGCTTCGCCACCACATGATGTTCGGCCGTCCGGACAGCGCCCTCCATCTCCTCGAAGGTAGGAACAGCGCCGCGCCCGACGAGCTTCTCCGCGCGGTGCAGCAGGCGATCGTCCTGCGGGAAGCCGGTGATCATGCCGGCAGCAACGAGCTGCTGGAGTGGGCGGAGCGGGAGGCCGAACAACGGAGTGTCCGCAGCATCACACGCACGGCCGGCTCCTTCCTGATCAACGACCGCGCGCTCTCATGGGTTCCGGCGGCGGGGGAGTTCGCGATGATCCCTTTCTACCGGATGCTCAACTACGCCGAGTCCGGGGATTGGACCGCGGCC
This sequence comes from uncultured Gemmatimonas sp., assembly GCA_964544905.1. GTDB lineage: Bacteria > Gemmatimonadota > Gemmatimonadetes > Longimicrobiales > Longimicrobiaceae > WHSP01. Next base: position 16,343 of record CAZJEH010000028.1, on the reverse strand, counting down.
GCCGTCGAGGCGCGACGGATGACGACCCTGCTCGGCCGCGAGGATCGCGGTTCCGTGCGGGCGTGCGCTTCGGACGCGATGCTCCAGTACGTATCGGGTCTCGTCTTCGAAGCGGCCGGCGAATTGAACGACGCGCTGGTCGCGCTGAGGCGCGCGGAGGCGAGCTATTCGATTTGCGGCGCCGAGGGCGTAGTCTCCCAGCCCGCCGGGCTCGGAGCCGATCTGTACCGAGTAGCGCGCGCGCTCGGTGTCGCGGAGGTCGCGGATTCGGCGCGGGTTCGATACGGTCTGGAAAGGCGGTCGTCGGATCCGGAGGCTGGCGAGATACTCATCATTCTCGAGCGCGGTTTCATCGGCCACCTCACGGAGGAGGTGATCGATATTCCCATCGTCGTCGAGGAAATCGATAGCCTGAAGGCGGACGATCAGGAGAGACTCGCCACGGTGGGTGCCGCAATCGCCGCGCGGCTGGCCCTCGACTATGGTGAGCACGGCGTCTGGGGTCGGGGATACGGAGCGGGGCGCTACCGGGGTCGCCGCGACATAGACCTCGATGATATCTACGTGCTACGGCTGGCCTGGCCCGCCCTGCGGCGCGACCCACCTCCGGCAAAGGCCTGGCTGATCGTCGATGGGGATACGCTGGGACTCTACCCTTCCGCTGACCTATCGGTCGTCGCGGAGGAGGACCTCCAAGCGAGACGCACGGGCATGCTGGCCAGGCTGGTCACCCGAGGAATCCTGAAGTACCTGCTTGTTCACGAAGCCGAGGAGAAAGCCGAGGAGGAAGGCGGACGGCTGGCCGGAACGGTTACGGGTCTGCTCGCGAATGCGGTGGCGAACAACCTCGAGAGAGCCGATACGCGGAGCTGGACGCTACTTCCCGATGAGATTGTGGTCGCGCGCGTCACAGTACCGGCCGGGAGGCATGAACTATCCCTGCAGGTGTCCGACGGCGTAGGGGATCAAACGAGGGTGACGCTCGATAGGGTCGAGGTCCGGCGAGGAAGGCTGACGATCGTCCACCGACGGCTCTGGTCCGACGATCCCTCCACATGGACCGGGGCCGCGCCGAGTTCAGAGTAACCTGGCGCGGCCTCGCCGCCCTTCTACATCCCGCTCCAGGGAGTGAGGAACCAGACCATCAGGATCGGCACGAGCGGAATAGCCGCGATGCCTACGAGCCAGAGGATCATCTCGCCGACGGTATAGTCCGGCGCCGGATCCTGCTCGTCGATGGAATGCGTGCGAGGGTCTGCCATGCTGTCGTCCCTGTGCTGGCGGAGCGAAGCTCCTGTTCTCCGTTGGTCCTCATCATACACCCGCCGAGGGCGCGTGTCCAGAAGTGAACACCTGACATCATCCGCCCAGCGACGCCGACGGGAGCATCGCGCGAGGCGGCCAAAGCGCGAAGGAAGATCGCGCACCAACGAAAGCCCGGGCGGGCCGCCTCCGCGACCGCCCGGGCTCTTCGCTTCCCCAACTGTTATTACGGTATTCCGCCGGCGATCAGAAGCCCGGCACGAAGTTGAACTGCCAGTGCCAGGGCTGCTCACGCTCGAACGCGTGCACCCGGTCGATTTCCAGGACCAGGAGACCAAACACGTTGACGCGCATGCCGATGCCCGCGCTGGTCATGAATCCACGCTCGTTCGGATTCTCCGGGATGCCCCGAGTGAACGTGAGCGAAGTGCTTCTCGTCCACGCGACTCCGGCATCGGCGAAGATGAATCCTTCGATGGGCGGGAAGCCCACGCTCGACCCGAAGACGAGCTGGTTGATCAGCGGGAAGCGAAGCTCGACGTTCGCGATCCCCATCCGGCTACCGAACAGCTGATTGAGGATGACGCAGTCCTGGTCATTCTCGACGGTGGCCGTACACTCGTCCCAGACGCTGGAGTAGCCGCGCACGTACCAGGGCTGGCCGATGTACAGCGACTCGAAGACGTTCCGTCCATCGACGGTCGCCTCGGAGTCCCGTCCATAGCGGCCAAGGTGAAGCGCCCGGAACGCCAGGGTGAACGGCCGGAGGTACAGGTACCGCCTGTAATCGGCCAGCCCAAGTACGTACTGGAGCTCACCGAACGTCGGACTGACCTGGAACCGATACCGCTGCCCCGCGAACGGCGAAGTGTAGCCAAGAAGCGCGTTGTCGAAGACCAGTGCGGCGGACGTCTCGAACAGGTTCAGGCTGATGCCGTCGATGCTTCGCGTTCGTTCGGCGAACGGACGGCCTGTCGGGATGTCCCAGAGCACCTCGTAGATCTGGTCATCGGTGGTAACCCGTCGCAGGCCCGCGCTCAGCTCCGCGCGGCGAACCGTCGAGAACGGGTACTGCGCGAAGCCCTGTAGGCTGGTATCGAAGAATCGCCTGCGGATGATCTGCTGCGCGTAGGTCTGGTCGTCCACGAAGCCCTCGGAGTAGAACCCGTAGACGGCCGGGATGCGCTGGGCGGCTCCGCCGAAATTCCAGCGCTCTCGCATGTTCACGTACTGCAGGGCGAAGCCGATCTCGTCGAACTGGCCCTGCGCCTGGATGGCACCATAGAGCTGGTGGCGCGCCAGCACGTCGCTGAAGATACCGAAGACACCACCGTAGAGACCGCCGGATGTGAAGGCGCCGCCGCCCGTCGAGACGCCAACCTGCGGCTGCCCGAGATAGTCCAGCCCGAGCTTGGGCCGGTAGGGGACGACCTCGTACGCGGCGGCCTGAGCCGATGTGGGCAGTCCCGTGGTCGCGTCCGCCAGCATCAGCGAGACACGGTTGAAAGCAGGCTCCGGGGACCGCGGAACCGGCGGAAGAAGCCCGGCGTTCACGGCGGCGGAGTCAGACGTCGTCGCGTCCACATCGGTCGCGGCGAGCCCGTTCTCAGCGATGAGTCGGCCCGCCAGCTCTTCCGGCTCCGTCAGCGCGTAGATGTTGTAGCCGTTCTCCGCGTATTCGGTGAACAGCAGCCGCCCTCCGTGACGCGCGAAGGTCATCGCGGGGCTCACGTCCGTGATCCCGCTGACACCCGTGAACAGGTCAGTGATCTGGTAGAGAGAGCCGGTGGCCAGCTCGACGCGATAGATGTTCGGGATGCCCGACCGGTTGGAGACGAAGTACAGCCCCTGCCCGTCCGCCGTCCACTGCGGGTTGATGGCCTTCATCCCGGTCGGGGCGTCGATCAGCGTGATGCGCCGGGTCGCGACATCCATCACCGCGAGCCGATAGGGTCCGTAGGTCAGCTTCTCGAAATCGGTTCCCGTCCCCCGATCGGTGGAGAACGCGATGCGAGTCCCATCCGGCGAGTAGCTCGGATGGAGCACCGCGTACTTGTCGTTCGTGAGCTGGGTGGCCTCCTCGGTCTCCAGATCGAGGACGTAAAGATTCGCGATTCCGCCGGAGAGGCCCGTGAACGCGATGCTCCGGCCGTCGGGGGACCAGCTCGGGTTGGATATTTCGTCCACGCCCGCGACCGGGATCTCCCGCAACCTTCGCGAGCGGTTCACATCGAGTATGACGATGACGTCGCGGCCAGCCCTCAGCGCCGAGAAGGCGAACTGCTGCGCGTCCGGCGACCACGTCCCGGCGGAAGCGATGTACCGAAGGCTGCCGAAGTGAGAGTCGAGAGCCGTCCCCCGCTGGAGCCTACGCACGACCTCACCCGTTCGAGCATCAGCCAGGTGGAGCTCGATGTCGAGGAAGTCCAGCTCCGAGAGGAACACCACCCAGTTTCCGTCAGGCGATAGGACGGGGGCCAGGTTCAGGCGGCCACCTTTGCGTTCCCCCGTGATCAGGGGACGGGCAACTTCCCGAGCCTCAGGTCGCTCCGCGAGCAACGGGAGATAGGCGCGACGAATCGCAGCATGCCAATCTCCCGACAACTCTTCCAGCGTGATGTTGAGAATCCGCTGGAACGCCACCGGATACGGGACTCCCTGGCCGGCCAGCTTGAGAATCTGGCCGATTGCCCGATCACCCCAGCGCCCTCCGACGTACGCCCAGAGCGCCTGCCCCCAGCGATAGGGGAAGACGCGCGGGTCGTTGGTCATCCGCTCGATCGTCGGGATGTCGCCCCGGAGAGCGCCATCGCGCAGCCACATCGCGGTGTGCGGATCGACCGGTCCGACCGAGAGATACTCAGCCATTCCTTCGATGAACCACAGCGGAACTTGGAACCGTGCCGCCGCCGCCTCGATGCCCGCGCCCCCACGACCGAGCCCGGAGATGTCGTACTGGAACGCGTGAACCAGCTCGTGTCCGAGCACGTGATCCGTCTCCTCGTAGCTGTAGGAGAAGGGCAGGATCACGCGCTGCTTGAACGCTTCGGTTACACCCCCAGTGCCTTCGTCGATGCCCCCGCCGATGATGTTGGTCTGCTGGAAATGCGGGTGCGAGGCATAGAGGATCACCGGCTGCCGCTGCTCGAACGTATGGTCGAGGATGTTCGACAGCCGCGCGTACCACCGCTCCGCCATCCGCGAGGCGTCCCTGACGGCCTCTTCTTCCTCCGGGTAGTAGTAGATGTCGAAGTTTTCCGTCTGGAGGACGCGGAAATCGAACGAGCGGTACTGAACCTGATTACGGCCGAAGTACTGTGCTGAAAGGCCGGTCGGGTAAGCGAGCGTCAGGACGAGCCCGACGAGGGCAAGGCCAGCGCGGGCGCCCGAGCTCTGCGAGTTGTTCATGCGGGGCCTCATCATCGGTCGAGACGGAAAGGTGCCACGCCGTCGGCATCGAAGCTGTGGCACCTGGCCAGGGCCCGGTCAGGCCCGAGCATCGGTCGAGTACAACAAATATCCGCCGACCTGCCGAACCGCGGATCCGCCTGGCCGCGGGTCGGCAAGGAGCGGGCGGGCGATAGTGAACAAAACGCTCGTGGGCCGCGGTCGACCGCAAGGATCGAGCCTTCCACGACTTGGGCTCGTTCGGCGATTGGTCCGCCGATTGCGCCGCCCACCTGAGAACGTCTCAAACCCATAAGATGGTACACGTTCCCCTTGCTCGAGGAACCACATGCACGCTCCCCGTCCAATGGATGAGCGTCCGCACGACGACGAACCTGCGGATCCAAAACCGCAGAGCACGCCCTACCCGCGGAAGCCCGCCCTGTCGTCCGACGGTGACACCGATAAGGCGGACCGTCGGAGGGCCTCCATACTCTCTGCTGCGGCCGAAGCGGGGATTGCTGTGGAAACGGCCGAGCTGATGTACGACGTTGCGCTCGAGGAAGGGCTCGACCCGGCACTCGCGTTCGACCTCGTCAGGTCCGGACTTGTGGTCGACCCGCCGGACGAGGGCGACGCTCCGAATACTCCCGTGGCTGATCGCTACCTGCCCACCTGGCTCTTCCCGGCCGTATCGCGCGAGCTGTTGGACCGGGAGCGGCTGCTCCGCCTCTCGTTTCGCCGTCTACGAGGGCTGGTCGAATCGGAAGGCGATGTGGGGGCCGCGTTCGAACGATTCGCCGCCGAGCCGGATGTTCGCCGTCGGGGTTACTGAACGCAGCGAACGTTCGACCATTATGTAGTCGTCGAGACCGCAAAAGGATCCCTCGCGAGCGGCGCGATCAGGCCCGCGGCGCTCGCGCGGTCGACGAGCTCCCGCACGGCTCGCTCTCCGTCCGCCCCGATGTCTACGGTGTAGTCGTTCACGTAGAGGGCGATGTGGCTGGTTCGAACGGACTCCGAAAGCTCCCTCGCGTGGCGCGCCACGTAGGCCTTCGAGTCATCGGGGTGGTCGAATGCATGCCGGACGGACTGGCGGATTCCCTCCTCGATGGCAGGAATTCTGTCCCCCAGAGTCCGCTTCGCGAGGATGACGCCCAGCGGGATCGGCGTACGCGTGGCTTCCTCCCACCATTCCCCCAGGTCGACGAGTCGGGTCAGTCCGTAGTCGGGGTAGGTGAAGCGGGATTCGTGGATGATCAGCCCGGCCTCCACCTGGCCTGACGCGACGGCGCCCAGGATGTGATCGTACCTCATCTCGATACCCTCGGGAGCGTCAGGGCGGTAAAGCCGGAGCAGGAGATTCGCTGTCGTGTAGCGGCCCGGGATCGCAATCCTGGCTTCGCCGAGATCTACGGGTTGCCGCACCACGATGAGCGGTCCGCATCCGCGGCCAAGTGCCCCGCCGCTGCGCAGCGGCACGTAGTCGTCGAGGAGGTAGGGGAGCGCGCCGTAAGACGCTTTGGTGACGTCCAACTCGCCACGAAAAGCCATCCGGTTCAGCGTCTCGACGTCCTCGAGCCGGGCATCGAAGTGGATCCCCGGAACGCCGACCATTCCATGGAGGAGGGCGTGGAACGCGAAAGTATCGTTCGGGCAGGGTGAGATACCGATCGTGAGGGCCGCCGGATCGTCGCCCATCTGTACGCGCTCAGGACGCGTCGCTACTTCGTGTCTCGTCACGCTACAGGCTGCTCCTTGTGGGGGGCGGGTTCTTCAGAGAGTTCCGACCGCGCCGACGATCGTCGCGACCGCGCGAGCGGAAGTTTCCGCCGCCTCCGCGAGCTTCCATCTCCGCAGATCCCGATCCTCGACCAGATTGCTGATGCCGCGAACCTCGAGGAACGGGGCGCCGTAGATCGCGGCGACGTGTGCGTAGGCGGCGCCTTCCATCGTCTCGCAAACAGCGCTGTGGCGCGCCGCCAGTTCGAGCCCGCGGTCTGCCTGGCCCGAACAGCACGACACCGTCACGAAGGTCCCGACGATGGGGTGCTGCCCGGCTCGAGTGAGCGAGCCTACCGCGATTTCCAGTGTTTGCGAATCGACCGGAAAACGATTGAACAGCCGTTCTCGTTCTGTCTCCAGAAGAGGGATGCCGATCTCGTCGGTCGGGAACCAGCCGTCGGGCGTATCTACCCCCTCGTCCCCATAGATCTCCGCGTCGGCGAGGACGATCGACCCGACGCTCGCGCCGCTCCCCGGGTATGCCCCGCCGACTCCGAACCCGACGAGCCGCGCCGGCGCTTGGGTTTCCATGAGCAGCGTGGCTGCATGGGCGGCGTTCGTCTTCCCCATGCCGCCTGCGACCAGCACCACGTCGACGTCGGCCAGCCGCCCCCGCCAGGCCGGAAAACGGCCTATCCCCAGTTCCGCCATCGACGAGAGAAACGGGAGGAGCGGCTCTGCCTCGAGACCGGTGGCGCAGATCAATCCAATCGTCTTCATGCGGAAGTGAAGTTTCCGTGAAAACTTACGCGCGCGCTGACTGTTCGCAAACGCGATGGAGGTGACGTGAAGTCTGAGGGCTCCCCGGAGATGAGCATCCGTCGCGGGTACGCCTCTCGGGCGCGATGGTCCATGCGTTGCGCGCGGTCGCTGGTGGGATTATCAACAGCTCATGAAGACTCGAACGGGATGGGGACGGTATCCGGCCTCCGCGAATCGCTGGATGCGTCGTTGCGCGATCGCCATGCTTCTGTGCGGGTGCGCGCCACGGCCCGCTCTTCCACCTCAGGAATTCGCATCGGGCGCGCTGGCGCCGATGCCGGACGCATCCGCGCCGGAACCTTCACTCGTCTGGACCGTCCGGCCTGAAACCCCCATCTACGACGACGTGGGGGGCGCCTACGCCGTGCCGCACGTCTTCACCCGGCTGGAGGTCATCGGGAGGGATTCAGTCGGGCTGAAGGTCGTTTGCTCGCTGTGTCCGGAGCGACGAGAGGGCTACATCGACGAAGGGGACTACATCCGTGAGGGCACCGACTACGTACCGCCGGAGGTCGCGATGTGGGGTACCCTTCCGGAGCTCGCGCTTTCCATCCGGACTGCGGCCCTGCAGCACGACCTCGATGCCCTCCGCCCGGTAATGGCACCCGACTTCACCTTCTCGTTCGTAGGTATCCAGACGCCCGAGACTGCCTTCGATACCTGGCGTTTCGAGGACTTTTCCTCGCTCGATCAGCTGCCGGGTCTGCTCGATCGCGGGCTGGCCACACGGGATAGCGTGATCTGGTCCGCACCGCCGGCGTTCGTGGAGGAAGTGACGTACCGCGGCCTGCGGACAGGCTTCCGCCGCTCGGAGGGGGGTCGCTGGGAGTGGCTTTATCTCATACGCGGGATCGCCGACCCGTAACAGCTACTGCGCGGTAAAAAGCCTGTGTCCGTGGCCTTTCAGCCCCCGGACGAACGCGGCGTACCCGTTGTCCGGATCGCGCCCCCGCTTCAACTCGCGGTCGACCGTTCCGGGCCCGCGGTTATAGGCGATTAGCGCCAGATCGGTCTCTCCGTACTTGTCGAGCAGTGATCGCAGGTACTTGAAACCGATTCGCAGGTTCGTTGCGGGTTCCTTGAGCTGGGTTCGGGTCACTCCGGGTTCGATCCCTGCCGCGGTTCGCGGCATCAGCTGCGTAAGACCGATCGCGCCGACCGGACTCATCGACGTGTTCCGGAACGAACTCTCAGCTCGGACCAGCCCGAACGCGATTTCCGGGTCGATCTCATTCGCCTGGGCGACATCGTAGATCTGCTCCGCCAGCTCCCGCGTCAGGTCATAGTCCGTGTACTTCTCGAGATTGCGCTGGATCGCCGCCTCCCGCGCCGCCTCCTCCGCATCCTGAGCGGTCTTCATCGACCGCCAGGCCTCCCGGATTGCCAACTCCGTATTTCCCCGCTCAGGCACCTCGAGAAGCGCGTGCTCGTGAGATGGGTCGGTCCGCAACGCCTGCTGATATCGATTCACCGCGATCGGGGCGGCCGAACCGACCACGGCAAGGCCGATGAGGCCGTTTCGAACGGGGCTGTCGCGGAGATTCGCGAGGCCTGAACGTCGGGGTTGCCGGACCCTGGCGCCTGCATTCAAGCGCCGGCGAGGTCGCGCCACCTCCACGGCCCGTACCGCCGGCGCGGTCGAGCCACCCTCGACCTGAAGGCCGTCCGACTCCGCTTCTTTGGACCGTTCCGGATGGACCATCCTCGACCCCCTGATGCGATTACAAGTACTGGAAGCATCTGTATTTACGGCACTTACCATGCCGCCGGGAGGCAGGGGTCGGCCGGCGTTCGAGAATCGTTGTAAGGGAGACCGAGAACCGTGCTAGACGTGGACCACGATTCGGTCCAGTCTCGGCTTGCGCTTCGGGACCAGGCGTTCGACGACTCTGGCACGGCGAACGAGGTCCTGATGTTTGCGGGTGAGCTTCGCTTCTTCCGCATCGATGACGAGCCCGAGCAGGCCCGCGGAGGCCAGGGTGAGGGGGGCGGCACGCGTGGCGGCTCGCGGATCATCAAGCAGATCGATCGCGACGAGCACACCGCCCAGAACGATCGAGGTCGTATTGAGCAGCTTGAGGGCGCGAGCTGTGGCCTCCCGCGGGCTGCGGGCGTGCTCCAACTGGGCGGCAGCCGCCAGGGGCGCGACCAGGAGCGGGGCGAGGTCGAGCGGGTGGCTGGTTCGACGGTCTGGATGCTGAACTGACCCGAAGCGCTCCAGAACGACCTCTGCCGCCGTGGCGATCAGAAGCTGCGCGGCCGCCGCGCGCAGGCCGCCGAGTCGATGACCGCTATCGCCTTCGAGATCGCCGGAAGTGAGCGCCTTCAGGGAATCCCTCATCTCCGCCCTCCGCTGGTTCGAGCCGCGAACGGCGCAAGACATGGACCATGAACGTACCCGGAGAACCGGAATCGTCCTAACGTGTACGCTGTCGGACCGAACCCCACGTCCGCCGATCATGGCGCTCCTGCGTCCGCCAACTCATGACGCAACGTCAGACCATACTCGCGATGCTGACCATCGTCGCGCTGGTGGCCGCCCTGAAGCTTTCGCAGCAGTTGTACCGATTCGTGGTCGAGCGCGACGAGCGTCTGGAGATCGCGAGGATGGAGGACGAGATCGAGGAAGCCGGCTACGGGATCATCATCACCCAGCTTCAGGCAGACTCCCTGCGTGAGGTTATCGACAGCCTCGATGCCGAGATAGAACAGGTGCGCGCGGAGCTGGATGAGGTCGAGCGCCGTCTCGCGAATGGCGAAGGATCGAACATCGTCGAGCTGTCCTACCGGCAGCGAATCAATGCATACAATCGGCGCGTCCGGGAGAGGAACGAGCTGTATGGGCGCTGGAGGACCATCGCGGACAGCAACTCTACCTACGTGCGCAGGTACGATGCGCTCTTCGACAGCATCCGGACGGCCACGACAGCGCTCGGCGAGCCCTACTATCCCATCCCCACCCCCGCGGAGATCATGGCGAGGCGGCGCTCCGCCGCGCAGTGACCGCAATCCGATCTCGAACTGATGCCAGGTAGCTCGATGTGGCGTCGGGTGGGGTCGCCGAAGGAGGGTTTCACCTACATCGGAGCGAATGGACGGCAGCTCCGAAGTGAGGCCGCGCTCCGCAGGATCAAGTCACTCGCCATTCCTCCCGCCTGGACCGATGTCGAGATCGATCCCGATCCGTCCGCTCGCATCCAGGCGACCGGGTTCGATTCGGCCGGACGAAAGCAGTATCGCTATCACCCGGAATTCGTCGCCCGGCGCGCACAGCGCAAGTTCCGGCGGCTGCTACCCTACGCACGGTCGCTTCCTCTACTGAGGACGGAAACGAACCGCCATCTCCAGGCGAACGACCTGAGCAGGGAGCAGGTGCTGGCGACGGTTGTCAGGCTGATGTGCCGCGCCTATTTCCGGGTCGGGAGCGAGCGCTATGCGGTGCAGAACCGGACCTTTGGCATCACCACGCTCGAGAAGCGCCATCTCTCCATCATCAACAACGATCTCATCTTCCGGTACATCGGGAAGGCCAGGATCCACCAGCGCCGCGTCGTGGCGGATACCCCGCTGGTCGAAATCCTCGAACGCATACTCGAACTGCCGGGGGATCGGCTATTCCGCTACAGGGCACCGACCGGGGAGATTCGCGACGTTATCGCGCCAGACGTCAATCGATACATCGCGGAGATCCTGGGCGGGAAGTACACCTCGAAGGATATCCGCACGTGGGGGGGGACTGTCCGAGCCGCGACGATCCTGGCCGATATCGGGCCGGCCGGAACGCGGCGCGAGGCGGAGAAGAACATCGTACTGACCTGCAAGCTCGTCTCCACGGAGCTCGGAAACACGCCGACCATCTGCCGGGCGGCGTACATACACCCACTCGTGCTCGAGCACTACCTGGAGGGCCGGACGATCGAACGGGTGATGCGGAAGAATCCGCGGCCGGTCGAAGCGACGCCGCCCGTGGAATACTATCCGGAGGAGGCCGCTTTGATGAGGATGCTGGAGGAGGGCGAGGCCGCGCACCACCAGGAGTGAAACCGGGCTCTGAGATCGCGTCAGGCGATTAACCGCCGGTTCGTGGTACATATCCTCCGGACGATCGCGCCGCGATCAAGGGACGCAGGTGGGCGGCAACCCGTACAAGATGTCGAGACGAATGCCGGGACGCATGCGGGCGTGCTCAGGCGCGGGGAACTTCCGTGCGTGCGAGGAAGGCCTCCACGGAGGGTGACCGCTCGTCCCAGACATCGGCGAGCGCGAGGTCCCGCAGAATCGGCGTCCGCTCGATCGCTCGAACGGATTCGCGGCGCAGGTCCCGCAGCCCCCATTCGTTCACATCAATGCTGAAGCTGAAGCGAGAGATGAGCGTTCCGCGGGTAACCCGCTCGCCCGTGCGCTCCCGTTCGAACTCGGCGCTGGCGCGGTCCAGGAGGTCCTGGATGATCGACTTCGGCAGACAGCCCTCCGCCTCGGGATACACATAACTGAACACCAGGAACTGACCGAGCAGCAGCGGCCAGTGCTCCCCCGTCTTGGTCACCAGCCGGCTCCAGTCGATCTGACCGGCCTGGGAGAGGATCAGGTGGACGATGTCCGCCATGTCCTGTCGATGGCGCTCGTTGATGAACAGCCGGTGCCAGATCAACTCCTCGACCGGGGCGACACGTACCTGCTGCGCCGCGAGGATGGCGGGGCGGCTGTAGCGGTACCAGTCGTCGTCGACGAGGGCCATGCCGTTTCCCATCCCGAAGATCATGTCGACGAAGTGCTCGCCCAGCTTCGCTTTCGCGAGCCAGTGCGCTTCCTCGAGCCTGGTGGTGAATCCCTCGTTCCGCAGCGCCCGCATCGCCTCGATCAGGTGATGGGGTTGGACAAACAGGTCCAGGTCCTTCGTTTCCCGGTAGATTCCAGTGTACTCGTAGATGGCGTACGCCCCCGTGACCACGAAGGGAACGCCTGCGCGATTCAGGGCGCTGAGCGCGCGCTTGTACTTCTCCCTCTCCTCCTGGGGTATCCAGAAGTCGCCGTGAGTAAGGGACTTTCGTTCTTCGCGGGTCAGCCGCTCTTCAGCAGGAAGTGGCACAGGCATCCGGGGTCGGAGTCGCGGCTGGATCGGTCGGCTATCGGGGTGCAGAAGAGCAATCTTCAGGCCCGACGCGTGGGTACATGGCTTCATGACCCGCGTTTCCGCGGTGCGGAGGTTCGTTCGGGCGAATGGCAGGGAGGTCCGGGGACAGCTATCTTGATCCGCAATGTTCAACGAGATCATGAACGTGTTCAGGCGGAGCGTCGCCGCGTTCCGCCAGGAGTTGGCGGCCCGCGAGCCTGAGGACCAGATCGCGGATCTGCTCGCGTCTATGCGCAAGGAGCTGGTCGCCGCGCGGGCTGCCTTGCCTGGCTACGAGGATGTGCTTGCCAAGGCGCGGGCCGATCTGGTCAAGGAGCAGGAGGCGCTCGCGGCGTGCCAGCGACGAGGCGCGCTGGCCGAGCGGATCGGCGACGCGGAGACAACCCGGATCGCCCTCGAGTTCGCCGCCCGTCACCAGGAGCGAGTCGTAGTTCTGGAGCAGAAGGTGAAGGCCGCCGAGGCCGAGCTCCACCTCGCGCGTCGGGAAGTGGAGGAGATGACCGTCCGGTATCGCGAGGCGGACGCCAATCGGTTCGCGCTGCTGGCCGAACTCAGGCGTACCGCCACCCGGGAGCGGATGAGGGAAGCCGCGAACGGTGGAGTTTTCGAAGACTGGTCTCGGGTCGAGGAGCAGGTCGAGCGCACCGCCGCCTACGCTGACGCGCTGGAGGATCTCGCGGATTCACCGCCTGCCGCTTCGGCGCCTGATCCGGCGAGCGTCGAGGAACGTCTGAAAGAGCTTAAGCGCCGAATGGGCCGGGACGGCTGATGCGCCTTCGCGTTACTCGCGTGTTTCGGCCGCTGAGCCGCTCGCTGGCTGACCCGGCCGGGTCCGAGACCGACTCGGGTAGTCGGTAGTCCCGATCCAGCAAGGAATGGCTGCGATCGCTCCGGAGGGAAGCAGCCCCGAGATGGGGATCTGGAGCGTTGTGGCATGCTCGTCGAGTACGAGACAACGATGGTTCATGCTGCTCCTCCTTCCTGACCGCCGTCGCGATTCCGCCCACCTGCCGGCGGGGGGATATGTGTAACGACCTGCCCTGCCTCGAATTAGAGCGTGCTGAAAAGTCCGGGATCGTATGCTCTCCGCAGGGTTACTAGGAGCGCCGTTCGAGGCACCGGTTTCGTACCTGTTTGGATCGTGAAGAACGCACTTCTGCGCGTACTCTGCCCGTTGCTGCTGGCCGTGACGATGGCGGGCTGCTCGCCGCTCTTCGTGTTGCGGGCGGGGTACGAGGAGGCGAAGATCCTGAGTCGGCGGCAGTCGATCGCGCGTCTGGTCCGCGATCCGAACGTACCGGACGAAACCCGCGCCAAGCTCTCGCTGGTCCTGCGGGTTCGCGACTTTGCCGCCGACTCGCTTTCGCTGAACGTGGAGAACAGCTACACCGCTTTTTCGCAACTCGACTCCGACACCCTGGCGCTGATCCTCTCGGCCGCCCGCAAGGACAGCTTTCAGATCAAGACCTGGTGGTTCCCGATCGTGGGACGTGTTCCGTACCGGGCATTCTTCAGCGAGGGTAGCGCGCGGAAAGCCGTGGAGAAGCTTGAGCAGGACGGGTGGGACGCGTATGTGCGCCCGACGTCGGCGTTCAGTACGCTGGGTTGGTTCAACGATCCACTGGTTTCGCCGCTCCTGCGCTACGACTCGGTCACTCTGGCGAACACCGTCATCCATGAGCTCTTTCACAACACGCTGTACTTGCCGGGTCAGGCCATGTTCAACGAGAGCCTGGCGCAATTCGCCGGAGCTCGTGGGGCGGTCGCATTCTTCTGCGGCTCAGCCGGGACCCCGGAGCTCTGTGCGACTGCGGAGGCGGCGTGGCGTGACGAGATGACCTTCGGCGCTTTCCTGAGCGACCTGGTGGACGAACTGGAGGCGCTCTACGCGCGGCAGGACCTCACGTCGCAGGAGAAGATCGCCGCGCGGGAAATCATCTTCGAACGCGCCCGACAGGATTTCGCGGAAAATGTGGAGCCGAAGCTCGAGGTGCTCTCGTTCAGCAGCTTCACACGGACACCGCTGAACAACGCCTCGTTGGTCGCACGGCGGATCTACTATCGCAGGCTGGACCTTTTCGAGGCCGTCTACCAGGCGAGCGGTCGGGATCTTCCCCGAACGCTGGAACAGATCGCAGCCGCGGCCCGTGGAGCGGACGATCCGTTCGAGGCGGTGGAGCGGCTCGTCAGCGGGACCGGGGCTAGCAGCCGGTTGAACGGGCTCACGGGGGCACCGGCGTGATCCAGCGCGATGGGACCGGTGAGCGAAACGCATATACGGAACCTGTGAGGATGGACGACACCAGTTTCAGGACAACGAGTTACCACCCCGCCGAGGTCGAGCGGCGTTGGCAGCGATTCTGGGACGAGCAGGGAATCAACTCGTACTCGGACGAGGATCTGCGCCGGATCGGTCGCGAAGGTCGTCCGTTCTACAACCTGATGATGTTCCCCTACCCGTCGGCCGAGGGGCTGCACGTCGGGAACATCTACGCGTTCACCGGGGCCGACATCTACGGCCGCTATCAGCGACTGCGGGGCAATGACGTGTTCGAGCCTATCGGTTTCGACGCGTTCGGCATTCACTCGGAGAACTTCGCCCTGAAGGTGGGCGTGCACCCGACGGAGCTGATTCCGCGAAACATCGAGCGGTTCACCCGGCAGCTCCGGCGGGTCGGGTTCATGTACGACTGGAACCACACCGTCAACACGACGAGCCCCGAGTACTATCGCTGGACGCAGTGGATCTTCCTGCAGTTGTACCGGGCGGGCCTGGCGGTCAAGAAGGAAGCGCCGGTGAACTGGTGCCCGGGGTGCAACACCGTTCTGGCCAACGAGCAGGTGATTGCCGGCGAGTGCGAGCGCTGCGGCAGCGCGGTCGAGTTGCGGAACCTCTCGCAGTGGTTCTTCCGGATCACCGACTACGCCGAGCGCCTCCTGTCCAACCTGGAATGGCTGGACTGGTCCGCCACGACGAAGCGGATGCAGGAGAACTGGATCGGCCGCAGCGAGGGTGCGGAGCTGACGTTCGACGTCGTCGGGTCCAACGACGTGGTGCGTGTTTTCACGACGCGGCCGGACACCGTTTATGGGGCGACGTACATGGTGCTGGCTCCCGAGCACCCGCTCGTCCCTCGGATCACGGCGCCTGACCGGCGAGCCGAGGTCGAGGCGTACGTCGAGCGCGTCGCCGCCACGGACCTCGTCAACCGGAAGAAGACGGACAAGGAGAAGACCGGGGTCGATACAGGGGCCAGGGCGGTGAACCCGGCCAACGGCCAGGAGATCCCGATCTGGATCGCCGACTACGTGCTGATGGAGTACGGGACCGGCGCCATCATGGCCGTTCCCGGCCACGACGAGCGCGACTTCGAGTTCGCCACGCGGTTCGGCCTGCCTATCGTGAGGGTGGTGGCGGCTGAGGGAGAGGGTCCGGAAACGCCATTGACCGAGGCGTATGCCGGTACGGGAGTTCTGGTCAACTCGGGCGAGTTCGACGGCCTGGACACGCTGGAAGGCGGGAGGCGGATCACGGCCGCGCTCCAGGAGCGGGGTCACGCTACCCCCCGTGTGAATTACCGCCTCCACGACTGGTGCATCTCGCGTCAGCGGTACTGGGGGCCGCCGATCCCGATCCTCTACTGCGATCGGTGCGGCACCGTACCCGTCCCGGAGGATCAGCTTCCGGTGGTGCTGCCCTATATCGAGAACTACAAGCCGGATGCTTCCGGAATTTCGCCGCTGGCCCGGCACTCCGAGTGGTACCTCACGCCGTGCCCCAGCTGCGGGGGCGAGGCGCGGAGAGAGACGGACGTATCGGACACGTTCCTGGATTCCGCGTGGTACTTCCTGCGCTACCCGTCGGCGCGGGACGATCGGCAGGCGTTCGAGAAGGAGGTGACCGAAGCTTGGCTGCCGGTGACGATGTACATCGGCGGTAACGAACACGCCGTCCTCCACCTGTTGTACTCGCGCTTCGTGACGATGGCGCTCAAGGATCTCGGCTACATCT
>CAZJEH010000027.1:0-27420 GCA_964544905.1 uncultured Gemmatimonas sp. | reverse complement strand
CGATGCACCGCTGCAGGTCGATCACCATCGCCCAGCGGGTATTTCCCTCGTAGTACTCGCCGAACTGCGTGCCCGGAGGGGGATACGACGCCGGATCCGTCGTCTTCGTGGCGGGGAGGAAGCCCCCGGCGCCCCGGAGCGTCGTCATCTCGTGGCTCTGCCCCGGAATCTCCGGCGTGGCGGACTGCTCGAGGGCTGCCAGTTCCGCGACCGAAACCGCCTTGGCGATCTCTCGGTCGTGCTGGACGCGGACGCCCTGCTCGAAGAGACCGGGCCCCGGGTTGTATCCGCCGGGCTCCGGCCGCCCGCTGATCCGCGTCACGCGCACGCGCAGGCCATAGCTCGCCAGGCGACCCGTACGCTGGTCCGTCGTGGCCCCGAGCAGCACGTTCGGGTTGACGCCAACGCCCTCGGTGAACCGGCCGAATGCCTGGTGGCCGAGCCCGGTCTGGATCGCCACCGTGTCCTCACGGACGCCCGGATAGACGTAGGCGTAGGTCTGAAGGCTTCCGTACGGCGACGCCACCTCGACCACGTCACCCTGAGAGATGCCGAGCGAGGCCGCGGCCCGCGGGTGGATCTCGACCCAGGAATCCCACGGCACCTTGGTGACGGGGTCCGGCAGCTCCAGCAGCCACGGACGGTTGGCGGTCCGGCCGTCATAGAACCTGTACGATGGATAGACGACCAGGTTGAAGTTGGCGTCCGCGTCGCCCTGGAAGCTGAGCGCTCCGCCGATGGCGGCCGCGGCAGCGGGAGCCGCCTGTCCCGCCGGTGTCGGCTGAACCGGCGCACCACCGATGGTTCCCGCGACGGCGCTCGCGGACGCAGTGAACGCCCCGCCCCGCTGCAGCGCTTCCCTCCAGCCCTCCGCGCCACCGGCAATGCCTGCCCAGCGCGCGCGCAGGTAGTCGTAGTACGTAGTCGCTCCGCCGCCGACGTCGACGAGACCGAGCTCACGCCCGACCGACAGCAGCACGTCCCCAACCTGCTTGGTGTTGAAGACCGGCCGCATCGACGGCTGGACCAGGCTGGTCACCCCTGCGCGCGGAACGTAGTCGTTCCACGACTCCAGGAAGTGGTGATCGGGGAGGATGAGCGTCGCGAGGTTGGCCGTGTCGTCCGGGAAGGACGAGAAGCTGACCCGGAACGGCACCTGCCGGAGCGCCTCGGCAAACCCGAGTCCGCCGGGCAGCGTGTGGACGGGGTTGCCGGCGTCGATCAGGAGGACGCGCACCTGACCGCTGCGCATCTCCTCCACAAGCTGGACGATCGCGTCACCGGCAGCCTGCTGCGCGGCCGGCCCGCCCGCGTTGATCGCGGCGATGACGTCGGCGAGCTCGGAGGCGTTCTGCCCCGAGATCGCAGCGCCGGGTCCCAGCGCCACGCCGTTGCCGGCCCGGAAGTCGTCGACGAGCTGCTGCAGCGTCTCCTGCGGAACCTGCGACTGCGAGGCGGCCGTGGCGACGTCGATCTGCCCGGCCAGCGCACGCGCGATGAGGATCTCCGTCCCGGGCAGGGGCGCGATCCACTCGTCCGCGTTCAGTCCCGTGAGCGGCCGGTGCGGGCCGACCCACACGAAGCGCCCGCGCCGCCCTTCCCGGTAACTGTGCATCTGGGCGAACTGCCAGGCGTAATCGACCGGCGAGCCCCAGGTCTCGAGGAAGTCGGCTCCGAACGAGACAAGGACGTCCGCGTCGGCGAAGTTCAGGTCGCGCGGCTGCTGCCCCCAGACGTCGTAGACGACGCGGCGGCCGCCCACGGCGGCGACCCACTCGTCGACGAGGGCATCCATCGACCCGTTGTAGGTCTGGGTGAGGAAGACGATCCCGGCGGAACGGCCGGCTGCCTGCTCCTCACGGATGCGCTGCGCGAGAAGGCGCTCCGCCGTGCCCCAGGTCACGTTGACCTCGCGGACACCGTCCTCGCGCGAGATGGGGCCGCGGAAACGGTCCGGGTGGTACAGGCCCTGAACGGAAGCCTGGCCCCTCGCGCAGAGATTTCCCCGGGAGACGGGGTGGTCCGGATTGCCCTCGACCTTCGTCGCCCTGCCCGAATGCGTCTCCACGTGGATCCCGCACCCCGCGGGGCATTCGCGGCAGGTGCTGGCATACCAGGTCGGAATGCCCGGGACGATCTCCTCCGCGGGCACCACGTACGGGATCAGCCGCTCGACGTCACTCGTCGAACATCCCGCGGTGGCGACACCGGCACCGCCGGCGCCGAGCACCTTCAGGAAATCCCGCCTCTTCAAGCCATCGGACATGCGCTTATTCGTTCAGGACGTTTGTACGCGACACGCGCCTCGTCTTCGATTCCTTCACCCTGCCCCGTCCGCCCGCCCAGCGGCCCGGTTCGCCTGCCGGTTGTACGATCAGAAGTGGCAGACGAAACAGTCCGTCGACGCGATCTGGTTCGGGTAGGTCCCGATCCCGCCGCGTACGTCGACGTTGGCCGCGGCCAGGGACGCCACCCGCCTGACGAAGGTCGATCGCTCACGGATCGTCGTCAGCTCCGCTTCGGAAATCGGCAGCTCACCCCGGTGACAGTTCACGCACCAACCCATCTGGAGGGAGGAGAACTTGTAGACCTTCTCCATCTCCTGGACCGGGCCGTGGCAGGTCTGGCACTGCACCCCGACGCGGACGTGGGACATGTGGGGGAACTGCACGTGAGCCGGCAGCTGGTGGACGCGGACCCAGGGGATCGCCTCCTGCCGCTGCCAGTAGCCGACCAGCTTCGTCGCTTCAGCGTTCCACAGCGAATCGCGATCCGCGCCGGGGAAGGCCAGAGAAGCCATCTCCGGCGGCGTGACGGCGCTGCCCGGAACGTGACAGCCGACGCAGAGCTGAACGCTCGGTACGCCGGCCGTGGGGGACCGCTCCGCGTTGGTGTGGCAGTACAGACACGGGATCTGGTTGTCACCCGCGTGCACACTGTGATAGAACGCAATCGGCTGATCCGGGCCCTCCGAGGGCGATTGCTCCCGGGGGCCCCGACAACCGATAAGCGCGGACACAGCCACGATCG
The DNA here is from genome assembly GCA_964544905.1 of uncultured Gemmatimonas sp. Taxonomy (GTDB): domain Bacteria; phylum Gemmatimonadota; class Gemmatimonadetes; order Longimicrobiales; family Longimicrobiaceae; genus WHSP01. Next base: position 24,390 of record CAZJEH010000027.1, on the reverse strand, counting down.
TGACCCCGACGCGCGCAAAGACTCTGATCATAGCATACGTTCGACGTTCGGACGGGCCGGCGAAACGACTCCATATAATACCCGCCCCATATGGCGGCAATAGCCGGGATTCCCTACAGCGGTTGTGGGGAAATTCCTTACAGCGACGTGGTGGAGACGTGGTGGGGGCGGCGGCGGAGGGCTGCAAGTGGTTGCGCTGCAGTCGGATGTGATTCAAGTCACGCAGCGAGGGCACTCCGCGGATTGCGGTCCGGCGTGGCGCATTCCAGTCGTGCCGGCTCGCGCCTCCACGCCGGCACGGACTCGCGCACACCACACGCGACCGGAACCCTCAGCGCATCAGGCGGTGGTAGATCATAGAGCACCGATCCTGGACGACCTTCACCCCCGCCTCCGCGAGGCGGCGTGCGAAGTCATCGTCCTCGATGCCCGACTGGAGCCAGACAGCGCGTGGCCAGGCGGCGAGCAGGTCCTCGAGGTGGTCGTGGAGGTGCTCCGAACGTCGGAACACCACGACCAGATCCACCGGCTCGGGGATGGACGAAACCGTTCGGTACACGGGTTCCCCGAGGATCTCGGTGACGTCCGGATAGTAGACCGGAACCGGCACGATCTGATACCCGGCTTCCTGGAGGTAGGCAGGGACGTAGTGGGCGGGCTGTCCCCGGCGGGTTTCGGGCTTGATCCCGAGGACCGCGATGCGTCGTGCGTCTCTCAGTACGGCACTGATCTCCTCATCGTCGGTGAGGATGTTGGCATGCGGGTCCTGGCTCACTTGGATTTACCTTTCGAGCGCCCCCGTTTTGACACGCTCGGTGATGTCTCTCCCTCGGCTTCGGCGGTATCTTCGTGGAACTGCTCACCGGCTTCGGCCCTCGAGACCAGAAGCGGCGCCGGGGCGAACCGCTCGCCATGGGTAGCGCTCAGCCTTTGCAGCCGTTCCAGCACTATGGCAGGACCGGTACGGTCGATGTACCAGAACGGCCCGCCGCGGAACGGGGGGAAGCCGATTCCGAATACCGCCCCAACGTCGCCGTCGCGGGCGCTGCGCAGGATGCCGTCTTGCAGGGTTCGAACGGCTTCGTTGATCATCCCCAGCGCCAAGCGCTCCTGAATCTCATCGCGCGCGAGGATCGTCCGTTTCGGGTTTCCGAGCAGGGAGTAGACGGAGGAATCAGGTCCCTTCTTCTCCCCCTTTTCATAGGAGTAGAAGCCGCGCCCGTTTTTGCGCCCCTTGCGGCCGTCCTCGATCAGGCGGGCGAGCACCCCGGAAGGCGACATCCGGTCGCCGAACGCATCGGCGAGGATGCGACCGGCGCTCGCCGCGACCTCCAGCCCCACTTCGTCGTAGAGAGTGAGCGGGCCGACCGGGAAGCCCCACGCGACCATCGCTTCGTCGATCTCCTCGATCGTCACGCCTTCCTCGAGCAGCCGGGCCGCCTCGTTGAGGTAAGGTCCCAGGATGCGGTTGACGTAGAAGCCAGGCCCGTCGTTGACGATGATGGGCGTCTTCCCGATCCGCCGCGCGTAGGCGTGACAGGTGGCCGCGACCTCGGGGGCCGTTCGGTCTGTCACGATGATCTCCACCAGGGGCATCTTCTCGACGGGCGAGAAGAAGTGGAGGCCGATCAGACGCTCCGGGCGGCTGGAGGCCTCCGCCAGCCGCGCAATGGGAATGGTGGATGTGTTCGACGCCACGATCGCATCGGGGCCCACCACCGCTTCCACCTCGCGGATGACGTTGTGCTTGACGTCGATATCCTCGAAGACGGCTTCGATGACCAGGTCGACAGCGGCGAAGCCCGTGTAGTCGTGCGAGGCCTCGACCCGGTCCAGGATGCGGGTGACGTCGAACTCCGGGAGCCGCCGTCGCTCGGCCCGTTTGATGATGCTGTCGCGCGCCGTCTGGAGCCCCCGCGCCACGGCTTCCGGCGACATGTCCTTGAGCCGGACCCGCAGCTCGTTCTCCGCGGTGACGGTTGCGATCCCGGCGCCCATGAAGCCGGCTCCAACGATCGCGACCCGTTCGATCTCCGCGGGCTTGGGATCGCCCGGGAGATCGGCGCGATTCTTCGCTCCCGTCGAGACGAAGAAGACATGGATCAGGCTCTTCGCCTCGGGAGTGACGGCCAGTTGACCGAATGCCTCGGCCTCGAGGTCGAGCCCTTCCTTCAGGGTCAGATCGATCCCCTTCGAGACGACCTCCAGGATCTTGAGCGGCGCCGGGAAGAGGCCATGGGTCTTCCCCATGACTTCCTCGCGGGCCTTGCGGAAGATGAACGCGCGGACCCCCGGCAGGTTTTCCATCCAGTCCGGAGACCCGCGCGGCCTGCCGGCTCTCGGTTTGATACGGCTGTCTCCGAGCTCGACGACGGCGGCGCGGGCCCGCTGCTCGAGGATCGCGGCGGGGACGACCTCGTCCACGAGGCCTGCCTTCCGCGCGCGGCGCGCATCGATCTGCTTCCCGGTCAGCATGAGGTCGAGCGACTGCCGCAGCCCGATGAGGCGTGGAAGGCGCTGGGATCCGCCGGCACCCGGGAGCAGGCCCAGCTGGACCTCGGGCAGGCCGAGCTTGGTCTTCGGGGAGTCGCTTGCGATCCGATACGTGCAGGCGAGGGCGAGCTCAACGCCCCCGCCCAACGCGACACCGTCGATGGCGGCGACGACCGGTATCCCCAGCATCTCTACCCGCTCCAGCACGCGGTGACCCAACCGGCTCATGTCCGCAGCCGCGGCGGCCGAATCCACCTGGCCGAGCTGCTCGACGTCCGCCCCGGCGATCCACACGCCGGGCTTCCCGGACGCGATCACCACACCCCGGAGGTCCCTCGCGGAGCGCTCCAACCACGCCAGAGCCTCGATGACCTCGTCGAGCACGGCGTTCGTAAGCACGTTGACCGGCCGCCCGGGCTGGTCGATACGGAGGGTGACCACCCCATCGACGACTTCACGCGTGATCGCGTTCCCGGTTCCGGCGGCTTGGCTTTCGGCTGTGGACATGGTGGACCGGATAGGGATTGTCGGAAACGGGCGGGCCATCGGGCTCGCCCGCTTCGCGCTACCTTCGCGCGAAGAGCGGCGGCAGGTTGCGGGCCATCGAGCTTTCGTCGTCTCGCGCGGCTCGGCACGGCACCTTGCTCGAGCCCCGCTCGATGGTCAGATACTCAACGACAAGCCGCACCCCGTCGACGAGTTCAGCGTTCCGCAAGGCGCAGTTCCAGGCGTCGATCCCGGTCACGCTACCGTAGAGCATCACTACCCCGCCCTCGACCGCGACCCGTATGGTGCGGGCGTCGATTGCCGGCTCGCGCGCCAGCCTGGCTTCGACCTCCCGCAGGATGCGCGCATCCTGACTGGTGTCGATGGGCGGAGGCTCGCGGCGCAGAAGGCCACAGCCGGTCATCGCGGAGGCGAACGCAAACAGGACGATCCACCGGCGTACCGGGGTACTATCAACTCGATTCATCGGCATAGAGTGGAGCAGGGGCCCCCTGCTGGCAAGCGGTCGATCGGCGCGCAAGGGACCTCCCGTCAGGCGTTTGCCTCGGATACATTCATGAGATGGGCCGTTACCTGAAGCTCACACGCACACACAGCTATTCTCTCCTTTTCGCCCTGCCTCTGCTCGTTCTGTACGAGGCGGGCGCCGTGTACATCGCCCGTGTCGAGGGCTCCAGCTTCAGGAACGGCGCGGACGTCCTCCTCCGCACGCTGTTCATGATCGGCGGCGTCGAGGGCAACCTCGCGGTGGCCGGCGCGCTGGTGGCTATCGGCATTGCGCTCATCATCCTCGAGCGGCGCCGGCGATCGGTCCCGCTGCGCATCCCGCCGTTCGTCGGCATGGCGATGGAGAGCGTCGCCTACGCGGCCCTCCTCGGGATCGTGGTCGGGACCGCTACCGAATGGTTGCTGGGAGGATTTCCGCTGGCCATCACGGCGGAAGACATCACCTCGATGTCGCTCTCGGAAGGCGTGGTCCTTTCGCTGGGCGCAGGCTTTTACGAGGAGATCGTCTTCCGCGTTGCGCTGGTGGGCGGGATCTTCGGCGTTTTCCGGGCCAGCGGGCTCGAGGCCGGACGGGCGGGCCTCTTCTCCGTCCTTCTTGCGTCCGTCATCTTCTCGGCGTTTCACTACATCGGCCCGTACGGCGACACCTGGGCGCTGTCGTCGTTCCTGTTCCGATTCCTCGCCGGTCTCACGTTCAGCGTGCTCTTCCTCACCCGCGGCTTCGGGATCACCGCCTGGACGCACGCGCTCTACGATGTCTTCCTCGTATTGGCGGCCGTTGCGAGGTGACGTCGACCGCTGAGGATATCACCGGAAGGAGGCGTGCGGGGGTGAAGCTGACGGCACCGTTCCATCTCCCCGCGCTGGCGCGGGATAGCGGGTCGGCGGACACGACCCGGGACGACGGAGCTTCCGCCCTCGACCTGGCGCCGGACTGCATCGAGCGCCAGATCGACTCACTCCTCGAGGCGCGGCGCGAGCACCTGGCCCGGCGACCAGTGGCGGAAATCGTGGATGTCGTCGATCGCGTAGCGCGACGGTTTCTAGCTCCGGATGACCCGCTCCGCGAAGCTGCCGTGAGGGGCATCGTCGAAGGGAACGGACTGTCCGAGCCTATGGCGCGGCGAGTGCTCGACGGAATGGCCGCCGACTGGCGGGCGGAGCCGCTGCGCCGGACGCTCGTGTCCGACTTCGGGGACCCCAGCGCGCTCGACCGGTTCGTCAGCGATCGCCGCGGTGAAGGCCAGCCGGCCAGGATGGTCCGTGCCTACGGTCCCGACCTGACGTTCCACGTCTTCAGCGGCAACGTCCCTGGGGTCTCGGTGACCTCGCTGATACGGGCGCTCCTCGTGAAATCCGCCTCCTTCGGGAAGACCGCGGCGGGTGAGCCGACGTTGGCCCCGCTGTTCGCCCGCGCCTTGGCGGAAGAGGATGTCGGTCTGGGGATGTGCATGGCGGTGGCGGGATGGCCGGGCGGGGACGAGACTCTGGAGACGCCCCTGCTCGCGCGGGCGAGCGCGGTCGTCGTATACGGAAGCGATGCGACCGTCGAAGCCATTCGGCGACGGATCCCCGCCCGGACCGACTTCCACGCCTACCCGCACCGCTTCTCGGTCGGGATCGTGCTGCGCGAGGGTGCGAGTCGGGAACTGGCCGCAGGGCACGCGGCAGAGGCCGCCGAGGCGACAGCCACGTTCGATCAGCAGGGGTGCACTTCCCCACACGTCTTTTATATAGAGAAGGGTGGCGACGTCTCGCCGCGGGAATGGGCCAAACTACTGGCGGACGCGATGGAAGACATCGAAGGCCGGTTACCGCGGGGCCGACTCGGTCCGGCCGAGTCGGCGGCCATCCTCCAAGCGCGTGGGGAGGCCGAGATCGCCCAGCTCGCCGGCCACGGGCACGAGCTCCACAGCGCGCCGCACGGGACCGAGTGGACGGTCGTCTACGATCCGCAGCCCACGTTCGTCCCCTCGTGCCTCAACCGGACCGTGCGCGTGAAGCCGCTGGCTTCGGCGGATGAAGTGCTCTGGTTGCTCGAGCCGCTCGGCTCTGCCCTCCAGACCGTCGGGGTGGCGGGGGCGGCCGATCGGCGGCAGCAGCTCGCTGAGCGACTGGGCGAGATCGGCGCGACCCGAGTGACCTCCCTCGCCCGCATGCCCTGGCCCCCACCCACCTGGCATCACGATGGCCGACCTCCACTCGCTTCCCTGGTCCGCTGGTGCGACCTGGAGGACGATTCGGAGGCCGATATGGATGGCACCCCTCTTGCCCCGCGAGGCCCCTATGACGCATGAGGTTACGGCATCCCGCAAAACGCTCCGCTGGTCGCTCTTCTCCCTGCGTGACGGGGAGAGGATCGAAAGGTGTATCCAGGCCGGGAACGCCCCTCTTTGCCCGCGTTGCGGCAAGCTCCTCGAGGCACGAGCGGACAGCCGGTTCTCACCGCCGGTGATGCTCGATGCGACGGCGTTCGACCTCATCTGCCATCAGTGCCAGCGCCTGTGGTGCATCATCCGGGATACGCCGCGCACCCTTCGACTGCTACGGATGCGGCGATTGGCCGCGGCGGTGCAGGCAGTCCCCGCGGCGGTGCCGGCGAGCAACGGCGGCGTCTCGTCACCAACGAACTGAAGCTCCGACACCCGAACCGCACGGACCGCCATGGCGCTCCACCTGTTCCCGACGCCGGTCGAATGTAAGAAGTGTGGGGCGATCGTCGACGATCCGTCGACGGACCATTGCCCGTCGTGCGGGGAGCTGCTCATGGAGCGGCGTACCCCCAGCCGGCTCGCGGGAGTCGAGCGGAAATACGAGAACTTCCGGCTGCTGCTCGGCTTCGTCCGGTTCGTCGGTGTCATCACCATTCTGGTCGGGGTGCTGTTCTTCTTTTTCGCGGAGGGCACGCTCAGCCTACCCTGGCGGCTGCTCACGATGACGGGATCGATCCTGCTGGGGGTGGTTTTCATGCTGGTGGCGGCGACCATCGGGATCGTGGCCGATCTCGAGGAGAACTCGCGGGCAACGTTCAGGGTTCTACAGTCGATCCTCGAGGCGGTGCGCGCCGCGCCCCCGGCAAACCGGTAGGCGAGTCGCGCCGATGAAGCGTGGTTCAGGTGTGTCGGCTTCGCGAAGCTCGACTTCGATGTGATCCGGGTCCGCCCGCGACGAGACCCGGCAGAGGCGTAGGACGGATACGATCGAGGTCGAGAAAGATGGCGTGGAGATTGTCCATTCCATTCGGGACCTGGGTGCTGCTGCAGTTGGCGGCGGTCCCATGCCTGGCCCAGCAACGTCTCACCCCCGCGGAGTCTACCGCCGTCGCGACCGCGGGACAGAGCATCCAGCAGCGAGCCGAAGCGATCGTCGGGACGGTACCTGGCAGCTGGGGAGTCGCCGCGTGGTCCATCGACCGCGATAGGCAGGTCATCTCCATCAACGCCAGCGCCGCGCTCGCCCCCGCGTCGAACAACAAGGTCTTTACCTCGATCTGGGCGCTCGACGTTCTCGGCCCGGACTATCGTTTCCCGACGGAGCTGTTGATAACCGGACCCATCGAGAACGGTGTGCTACGTGGCGACGTCGTGCTGCGAGGCTCGGGCGACCCTGCTTTCGGCTACCCCCCACGAGCGGGTATCTCGGTCTTCGTCGAGGATTCGATGACGCCGCTCCGGAAGATGGCTGCGCGGCTCCGACAGCTGGGGGTGCGGGTGGTTGACGGTGACGTGATCGGTGACGCGACGGCGTTCGACACACTGGTCGTCGGCCCGGGCTGGCCCAGCGATACGGGCGGCGGCGCCGCCCAGTATGCCCCGGGTGTGAGCGGGCTCGCCTTCCAGCGCAACATGATCTGGCTGCAGGCGGTCGTGGAGAACGGGAGGCCAGGGGTCCGCCTCGAGCCGCCGGTGGACGTGGTACCCGTGGTAGGGGAGCTGCAGGGTAGCGGTCGGATGGTCGTCAGTCGACGAGTTGGGCAGGACACCATCCGCGTGAGGGGTGGCGTGTCCCCGAACCGAGTGGATCGCTACGGGGTGGGCGTCGCGCGTCCTGCTCTGCTCGCCGCGGCCGCCCTGAAGCTCGCACTCACGGAGGCGGGAATAGAGGTTCGGGGATCGGCAGCGCAGGGCGCGGCTCCGGAATCCGCCAGACCGGTGCATCGACACTACTCGGTCGAGCTGGCCCACATGATCCCCTTTCTCAACCGCGACTCCGACAACTTCTTCGCAGAGCACCTGTGGAAGGCGACGACGCGGGCCGTCGTCGGGGTCGGCAGTTCGGCGAGGGGAGGTCCGGCATCGGCACTCCATTTCATCGAACGAGCGGGCGTTACCGTCGGCGAGCTGTACCAGTTCGACGGCTCGGGACTATCGGCCTACAACCGGACCAGCGCGAACGCCCTCGTCCGCGCGCTCGTGTACGCTCACGGACAACCGTACTCCGACACCTTACACCGGTCGATGGCGGTCGCGGGCGATCGCAATGGCTCGATGTCACGTATGTTTCGCGGCTCCACGGCCGCGGGGAACCTCCACGGAAAGACGGGCTTCATCAACGGAGTGCGAACACTCTCCGGCTACGTCCGAGCCCGCAACGGCGAACTGATCGCGTTCGCCTTCCTCTACAACGGCAGCCGGACGACCGCGGCCAGATCGGTCCAGGAGCAGCTAGGAATCCTCCTCGCGGAGTATGAAGGAAACTAGGGCCTTCCCTCCTCCCTCCGATCCCCTGGCAGACAGGATCCTCGCTACGATCCGCGCCGGGGCGGGAGCCACCCTCGTCGACGAGGAGTTCGAAGACCTGGCGCAAGCCGTGTTCGAGCGCCAATTCGAGCGCAATCCGATCTATTGGCGGTTCTGCGAGGTCAGGGGCGCCACTCCCGCGACGATTCGCACCTGGACCGACATCCCCGCCGTCCCCACAGACGCTTTCAAGGCCGCTCCCCTCCTGTGCGGAGAACCCGGCGACGCCGAAGTGGTTTTTCGGACGAGCGGAACAACCTCCGGCCCCGAGCGCAGGGGCGAGCACTACCTCCTCGACACCCGGTTCTATCGGGCCGCCCTGACCGAGGGGTTCCGTCATGCGCTGCTACCGGACCTGCCTCGCATTCGCATCGTTTCGCTGGTGCCGTCCCTGGAGGACGCGCCCGATTCCTCCCTCTCCTTCATGCTCGATGAGGTGTTGCGCGTCTTCGGGGACGAGGGAAGCGCGACCGTCATGACGTCGTCCGGCATCGACCGGGACAGGCTGGACGCTGCCCTCGATGGCGCCGTTGCGGGAGGCACACCGATTCTCGTCGCGGGGACTTCCTTCGCATTCGTCCATCTCCTGGACCGTATGCGCGACGAGGGTCGACGCGTCACGCTGCCGGAGGGCTCACGGGTGATGGATACGGGCGGCTTCAAGGGGCGTGCGCGCGAGGTTGGCAGGGACGAGCTGTACTCGATGATCGAGGACCGCCTGGGAGTGCCCTTCAGCCGCATCGTCAATGAATACGGGATGACGGAGATGAGCTCGCAGTTCTACGACGGGATCGCGGGCGCGGCGCCGGGACGGCATAAGCGACGTGTGCACCGCGGCCCGGGATGGGTGAGAAGTGCAGCCGTGGACCCGGAAACGCTCGCGCCATTACCCGCGGGGGAGATCGGCATCCTCCGCCACCTCGACCTTGCGAACCTCGACTCGGTGATGGCGCTGCAGACCGCCGACCTCGGCAGGGTAAGCGAAGCCGGGGTCGATCTCATCGGCAGGCACCCGGGAGCGGCTCCGCGCGGATGCTCGATCGCAATGGACGAATTGCTGCGTCTCGCCAACACCCGCCGCTGAACCGCCTATCCGGCTCCGCTCGCAATTCGAGTCTCCACCTGACCTCCTCGTCAGGATTCCCGTTCTCACTTCCGCCATCCCGTTTGCGCCCGCTCCGGCGCGTCCGGCACGTACGCGATCGGGTCGGCAGACGACGACCTCGCCGGTAAGCGCGCGCAGGAGGCCTTCCTTGTCATCCTGAGCGGAGCCCCGGCGCCAGCCCGGGCGGAGCGAAGGATCTGCACTTGGCGCCACCGCCGAAGCCCGCCTCACCGCCCTTGAGCGCCATCCCCAACACGGACAATTCGCCGTCACTCCCCGTGACCTGAGAACCTTCGCTGTTGCATCCGTCACACCTGTCGTTGACAACACTGAACACTGTTCAGTAGCTTTCACGCTTTCGTGCTGTCGATAGGGCCGATCGCCGATCGACCAAGTGGAAAGCAGAACAAAGCGAAACCGTAGGCGGGGGTCGTAGTACTAGGGACCCTGTCCCGCTCCCGCGGGAAGCGGATGGGCTCCGGTGCACTGGGATGGACGGGATGAGCGAGGTACGCACCGGCTGAATCTTGGAAGCGTCCGACGGACTGGAAACTCGATGATGCGGTTCAGAGCGGGGATGATATCGATGGTGCTGCTGGCGGCCGGTCCGGTCGGAACGTTGGCGCAGCAGCAGAATGGATCGGGAGCGAGGGCGGGGGCGCCGGCAGCGGTCCTCGAGTTGAGCCTGGAGGAGGCCGAGCGGCGAGCGACGGAGGAGAGCGAGGAGATCCGGCTGGCCCGGTCGTCGGTCGCGCTGGCGGATGCACAGGTTTCCCAGGCGCGGTCGGTCATCTACCCCCAGGTGAACGCGAGCCTCGGGTACACGCGGACCCTCGCGTCGGTCTTCCAGAACGTGGGTAGGGCGCCGTCGGCGGATACTCTCACGTTCGATCCCGATCCGACGCTGCCGTTGGAGGAACGGGTCGCCTACCTGGAAGATCGGACCCCGGCCGCCGCGTTCGGCGCCCTGGGGTCGCTCTTCAGCAACCTGCCGTTCGGACGTGAGAACGCGTACACGGCGACGATCAGCGGCTCCCAGCTCCTGTACGCCGGAGGTCAGGTCGGGGCGGCCTTGGACATCGCGAGGAGCTACCGGTCGGCCGCGCAGTCGACGCTCGCCCAGCAGACCGCGCAGATCCAGCTCCAGGTGCGGAGCGCGTACTACCAGGCGCTGCTGGCACAGGAGATGGCCAGCATCGCGAGCGCCGCGCTGGAGCAGGCGGAAAGCTTCCTGGCGCAGGAGCAGCTCCGACTGGCAGCTGGGCAGGCCTCGGATCTGGACGTGATGCGGGCCGAGGTCTCGCGGGACAACCTCCGACCGCAGCTCGTCGCCGCGGACAACGCCGCCAGCCTGGCGCTGCTGAACCTGAAGCGGCTCGTCAACATCCCGTTGACGCAGGAAGTGGTGCTGACGACACCGCTGGCGCCGCCCGATCTCCCGGACGGTGCGCCAGTGCGGCCGTCACAGGAGTTGGTCGAGGCGCAGCAGGCGCAGCTCAGCGCGGTCGAGCGTCAGGTGGAGATCGCGTCAGGGCAGGTGCGGATCGCGCGGGGCAACTTCCTCCCGTCGATCTCGCTGTCGAGCGCATATGCTCGGCAGCTCTACCCGTCGTCGACCTTTGCGCTGCGCGAACCCTGGCAGGAGGATTGGACGGTATCGCTGCAGTTCTCGCTGCCGATCCTGACCGGAGCCCGGAGGATGGCGGAGCTGGAGCAGGCGCGCCTCAATCGGTCGCGGGCGGAGTTGCAGCTGGCGCAGGTGCGGGAGGCGTTGCAACTCCAGTACGAGCAGGCGCGGGCGGAGAAGGAGCGCGCGCTTGCGTCCATCCAGGCGCGGCAGAGGACGGTAGAAGTCGCACAGCGGGTCTATGACCTCACCGTCCTGCGATACGAGCGAGGCCTCGCGACCCAGCTCGAGGTGAACGACGCGCGGCTGTCGCTGCTCCAGGCACGGAGCAACCTGGCCCAGGCGATCGCCGATTACTACATCGCCGACACCGGACAGGCGACCCCCGTGGACGCCCCGGCGCCGACCGCTCCGATGCCGCAGTCGGTGAGCGTGCCCGCGGCCAGCGCCGCTCCGCAGCAGCAGAATGGCTTTGCTCCTTGAACTCATCCAGCTGAAGCAAGACATGTTCGAGCATAGAAGTAGGATCGCGGGGCTCCTGGTTGCGGGATGGCTGTTGGCCGGAACGGCCGCGTGCGGCAACGGCGCGGCGGAGACACCGGAGGCCGGAGCGGGCGAGGAAGACGCAATCGTCCTCGGACCCCAGGACGTTCAGACGGCGCAGGTGTCGGATCTCGCGGGGGGAATCGTCCTCACCGGATCCCTGCAGCCCTACCGGATCGTGGATGTGAGGGCGCAGGTCGCTGGCACGATCCAGAATCTGCGGGTCGATCGCGGAGACGCCGTGCGCGAGGGCCAGACGATGGCCGTCATCCAAGCGGAGGGGATTCGAGGGCAGGCCGAAGGTGCCCGGGCGGCGGTGGCCGCCGCGGAGGCGAACCTTGCGCTCGCGGAGCAGCAGCTCGAGTCGGCGCGAACGCTGTTCGAAGCCGGCGCCATGTCGCAGCTGGACTACCGCGCGGCTCAGGCGGCCTACGAATCGGCGCGCGCGCAGCTCGCGGCGGCGAACGCCCAGGCCGTCGGGGCGGGCGAGCAGGCTCGCCGGGCGACCGTGACGGCGCCGATCACCGGCCAGGTCAGTGATCGGCAGATCAGCGATGGCCAGGCGGTCAACCCCGGAGAGACGCTGTTCACCGTCGTGGGCAGTGAGTACCTCGAGCTGGCCGGGCAGGTGCCTGTCGACCAGGCGGCTCGCGTCCGGCAGGGGCAGGCGGTCGAGTTCCAGCTCGACGCCTACCCGGGCCGGACCTTCCGCGGGACTGTCGATCGCATCGACCCGACCGCGAACCCCAACACGCGACAGATCGGTGTCTACCTGCGGTTGCCGAACCCGAATCGCGAGCTGGTTGGCGGTCTCTTCGCGACGGGTCGGGTAATCGCCGAAGGGGTGTCGAGCGCGGTGGTGGTGCCGACCTCGGCCGTCCGCGGCACCGGTGACGACAGATACGTGTGGGTGATCGAGAACGGCACCGCCGTTCGCAGGCAGGTAACGACCGGCGCCCGCGATGAAGCTCGGGGCCTGGTGGCGATCGCGAACGGCCTGAGTGGAGGTGAGCAGGTGGTGGTGGCCCCTGGGGAACTCCCCGAGGGCGCTCGAGTGCAGATCAGGACCCAGCAGGGTCAGAGCCCGGCGAACCCAGCGGAAGGGTGAGGGACAGAATGTCGAGCAGTAACGAATCGCCGTCAGCTGGCACCGGCCACGACAGGTTCGCGGAAGCTGGGTCCGGGCTCAGCGGCGTCGCCATACGCCGGCCGGTCTTCACCACGATGGTCATGGCCGGCCTGATCGTGCTGGGGCTGTTCGGGTTCCGGCGCCTGGCCATCGACCAGTTCCCGGATGTGGACATCCCGGTGGTCTCCGTGCAGACCATCTACCCGGGTGCTTCGCCCGAAACGGTGGAGCGCGAGATCTCACGCCGGCTCGAGGAGGCGTTCAACACCGTCGAAGGCGTCGACCGGATCACGTCTACCTCGCTCGAGGGCGTGTCCCAGGTCATGGTCGAGTTCGACCTCGAGCGGGACGGAGACGAGGCGGCGCAGGACATCCGGGGACGGATCGAGACGGTCCGACGGCTCCTGCCGGCCGACATCGAGGCGCCGGTGGTCCAGAAGTTCGACGTGTCCGCCCAGCCGATCCTGTCGCTGGCGCTCTCGTCGCAGACGGTCCCCGTCGCGCAGCTCACCCGCATCGCGGACGAGCAGGTCCGGCCGCTCATCGAGTCGGTCGGTGGAGTCGGTCAGGTCCAGATCGCGGGTGGACTGCTCCGCGAGGTTCGGGTCTTCCTCCAGCCGGACCGGATGCAGGCGCTGGGAGTCTCGGCACCCGAGATCATGGCCGCACTCCGGCAGCAGAATCTCGAGGTGCCGGCCGGCCGTCTCGAGCGAGCCTCGACCGAGCAGCTCGTGCGCGTGCTGGGACGGATCACCGAGCCCGAGCAGTTCGAGCGGGTGATCGTCGCCAACCGGAACGGTCAGCCCATCCGCCTGGGCGAGGTCGCCCGGGTCGAGGACGGCACCGAGGAGGAACGCTCGCTCGCGCTGGTCAACGATCAGCGAGCGGTGTCGATGGACATTCTGAAGGTGTCGGGCGCCAACACCGTCCAGGTTTCCGAGGAGGTGAAAGAGTTGATCGGGGAGCTGGAACTCCCCGAGGGCGTGGAGATGCAGGTGGTCATCGACAACTCGGAGGTGATCCGCGGATCTGTCGAGGACGTCATCCACGAGTTGATCCTCGGCGCCATCCTCACCGTGCTCGTGGTCATGCTCTTCCTGAACGACTGGAAGGCGACCGCGATCACGTCGCTCGCGCTGCCCGTGTCGGTCATCTCGTCGTTCATCCTGATGAACGCTCTCGGCTTCACGCTGAACGTCATCAGCCTCATGGCGCTGTCGCTCTCGATCGGGATCCTGATCGACGACGCGATCGTCGTCATCGAGAACATCGTGCGGCACCGCGAGATGGGAGAGGACCGCTTCACCGCGGCGGGACGCGGAACGCGGGAGATCTTCCTCGCGGTCATGGCGACGACGCTGTCGATCGTGGCGGTGTTCGTACCCGTCGCCTTCATGGGCGGCATCATCGGCCGGTTCTTCTGGCAGTTCGGGATCACCGTCGCGTGGGCGGTGCTCGTCTCCCTGTTCGTGTCGTTTACGCTGACACCGATGCTGTCGGCGCACTGGGGGGTGAGTCCGCACGTCGCCGGTGAGCACGAGGGGAACGTCCTGACACGTGCCATCAGTCGCTTCAACGGCTGGTTCGACCGACAGTCCACGCGGTACCGCGGCATCATCGAGTGGGCGCTCGGGCACCGGAAGACGACGCTGGGCATCGCCGGAGGTGCGTTCGTCGGCGCGTTCATGCTCTTCCCCTTCATCGGGGGAGGTTTCATGCCCGACTCGGACAACTCGCAGTTCATCGTGACGGTGGAGACGCCGGAGGGTTCGTCGCTGGCGCACACGCGGTCGAAGGCCGAGCAGGTCATCCAGGCGATCCGCGAGTTGCCGGGTGTCGACTACACCTACACGACGATCGGTGCCGGCGCGACCGGAACGGTTACGGCGGGGCAGGTGTTCGTGCAGCTCACCAAGCCCGACACCCGCGATTACTCGCAGGACGAGCTGATGGTGATGGCTCGTGAGCGGGTCAGTCGCATCTTCGGTGTGGAGACGGCGGTGCTGGATGCCGGCGGCGTCGGCGGGGCGCAGAAGCCGCTGGCCGTCAACCTCAAAGGTCCCGACGTGGACGAGCTGCAGCGGCTGTCGGATGAGATCGCCGCCCGCATCCGGGAGATCCCCGGCATCGTCGACGTGGGCACGACGCTCGGACAGCCGATCCCGGAGTACCGGATCGAGATCAACCGCGACCTGGCTAACGAGCTGGGCCTGGACATCGGCCAGATCGCGGCGACCGTGCGGCCGCTGCTGGCGGGCGAGGTCGCGACGACGTGGGAGGATCCGGAAGGTGAGGAGCGCGATGTGGTCGTGCAGGTCGACCCGACGCAGCGGACGTCGGCGGAGAACCTCGCGCTGCTTCCCATCGCGACCGGTCGGCGCACCGAATCCGGCGCGGCGAACACCGTTCCGCTCGGGCAGATCGCCCGGATCGTCCAGGGTAATGCGCCCGCTCAGATCGACCGGCAGGATCTCGCCCGCGTTGCCACGGTCGGGGCGAACACCGCGCCGGAGCTGTCGGTGTCAAAGGCGTCGTCCGCGATCCAGGAAACCCTGGCGCAGATGGACATCCCGCCTGGCTACACCGCCACACTCGGCGGCGAAACCGAGGAGTTGGTGGAGACCATCGGCTACGTGCTCGAGGCCATCGTGCTCGCGGTGATCCTGATCTTCCTGATCCTGGCGAGCCAGTTCGAGAGCTTCACGCAGCCGTTCGCGATCATGTTGAGCCTTCCCCTGTCGCTGATCGGCGTGCTGCTGGCGCTGCTGCTGACCAACGACACCCTCAACATGATGTCGATGATCGGGCTGATCATGTTGATGGGATTGGTGACGAAGAACGCGATCCTGCTCGTCGACAACGCCAACGAGCGGCGTGCGTCGGGGACGGACCGTCACACTTCGCTCGTGGAGGCCGGCCAGGTCCGACTCCGCCCCATCATGATGACGACGCTGGCGATGATCTTCGGCATGCTGCCGATCGCGCTGGGGATGGGCGAGGGCGGCGGGTTCCGCGCCCCCATGGCACGGGCGGTGATCGGCGGCCTGATCACGTCGACCATGCTGACGCTGGTCGTGGTGCCCGTGGCGTACACCTACTTCGACGACTTCGGCAACTGGGTCAAGCGAAGGGTGTTCCGGTTGGAGGGTGTGCCGCACGCCGCGGGACCGGAGGGGGAGCGCGCCCGGAAGAGGCGGCGCGAGCTGGCGCCGGAGCCGGTGTTCGGGGACTGAGCTGGATCGCGGCTCGGATGCGGGTAGGGGTAGCGAGATCGCTGCCCCTATTTGCTTGGCCGCAGCCTCAACTGCTGCTTTGACAACGCCCGGCAGCCTATCGCTATCTCCAGCGGATCGAAGCGCTCGGAATCCGCAGGAAGTCGAGGGATGATTACCATCGGATTCCGCCGACTCTGCTTCCTGCTTCTGCTATCGAGCATCGCCGCCTGCGACGAGCCGACCAGACTATCCCGCGGTCTTGGTCTTTACCGGCTGGTCTCGGTTGCGGGTAGCCCCGTGCCCGCGGAGGTGTCGGTCGGTAGCGGTCTTGTCACCTTCTTTGGTGGTGACCTGCAGCTGGAGGAATCGAACGGCTTCGTGTACGTCGTTCAGGGATTGCCGCGAGCAATCGACCGAGGGTCCTGGGACGTGGACGGCAGCGATCTCGTGCTTTCCTCACTCCTGACCGGAGAGATAACCCCGGGGATCATGCAGGGCGATTCTGTCGTCCTTCGGATCTCGGTCACCAGTTCTTCGCTCTCCCAACAGCGCCTTGACTTCACGTTCCGGCTGGACGGTTCGCCGGCCTTGATGACCGGTACCTACGTCCTTTCCCGATTGATGGGGAATCCGGACCGCCGGTATGAGTTCGCGCACCTGGGCCAGACCCCGATCCAGTTCTTCGAGGTGACCTACGATACCATCACCTTCGTGGATGAACTCATCTTCCGGCGTAGCCGTTCGCAGCTGAGCGGACAGGTGGGCGTAGACGGAGGGGCCAGAATATCCGTCGGTGGCTTCGGCTCGTACCGTCGCTCGGGCGAGGTGCTCGAACTGCGTCTTCCGAGCGACTTCTACTCGCCCGACCTACCCCCTACGGACTCGCTGATGGTCGGAGAGTCGATCGTGCGGAAGCGGCTCCGGTTCGATATCGGTGAGCCGGTCGAGCTGGTGGAGATCTACGAACGGGCGGACTGAGGATCGCCGAGGTGCGGCACACGGGCGGAGCGTGGACCGAGGCCTAGAGCCGCCCTTCCCGCATCACCTCGACCAACCGCGCCAGCAACGTCTCGAGTAGCGCGAGCGAAGGCCTGCGGCGCGCCTCGCCATTCTCATCCCAGTAGGAGCCTATCCGATCCGGCGAGAAGGTGGAGGGAAACAGCTCCCGCGTAGCAGCGTCGATATCCTCCTGGGGTATGGTGGCAGGGATGGTCAGAACGAGATCGTCCCCTTCGTGAGCCTGCTCGAGCGGAAGCTGATGGAGCATAGAGATCCGGCTCGCGGCAGCCGCGGCTTCCCGGCGGAAGCGGATCAGAGTCACCAGCCGGTCGTCAGGGGCCTCCCAGTCCGGCAGCCGGTACTCGACGAGCACGTCGGCACGCCCGGCCTGCGGTACGACGTACTCCTTCGCGTCCAGCAGATGGCTGGCGATGTGTTTCAGCACCTCCGCCTGGCTGTAGCCGCGGAAGAGCACGTCGCGTCTCAGCTTCCAGCGGAACAGCAGGTCCGGCTCGGGCTGGAGGAAGATCGAGAGGTCGTACAGCGCGGCCCAACCTGCTGTGGCGAGCGCAAGCGGACCGCGCACCATCACGATCTCCCGCGGCTCGATCGTGCGCTCGGGCCCGAACGTGCCGTCGCGGTGACGGTAGCTCCGCGTCTGGATGGGGTGACCCGAGCGCAGGGTGCGGATGTCCGCCTCCATCGCCTCGAAGTCGTGGAGGTCCGGGCTCAGAGCCGTCAGGTTGCGCTCGATCCGCTCCTCGCGCGTGTAGCGACGGTAGTCGTCGAGCCGCACATCGGTGATCCGGTGCGATCCGAGCAACGCGACGATCGCGTCCGCCACAGTGTCCTTCCCGCTCCCGGAATCGCCGACGACGGCGAGCACGAACGACTCGCCCCCTGGCGAAGGCGTTTCCGAACCACCGACACCCTCCAGCGGAGGCATTTCGCTCATTCGGCGCCCCCGCCGAACGGCGCATCGCCATCGCTACGGCCAGGTACCCAGCGGACCTCCGTCATCCCCCGACCTCTTTCATTTGCACTCGAGCCAGTTCTCGCCGATCCCGCCCTCGACCAGCAGGGGTACCCGTAGCTCTGCCGCACCTTCCATCCGCTCCTTCACCATCCGCAAAGTCGCTTCAGCCTCGTCTCTCGGAGCCTCGAACAGCAGCTCGTCGTGCACCTGCAGAAGCATTCGCGCACGGGAGCCCGTCTCCTCGATCGACTGCTGGATAGCGATCATCGCCACCTTGATCAGATCCGCCGCCGACCCCTGGATGGGGGCGTTGGTGGCCACCCGCTCCCCGAACGATCGGATGTTGAAGTTCTTCGATCGTATCTCCGGGATGTAGCGCCGCCGTCGGGTGAGGGTTTCGATGAACCCCTGCTCCCGAGCCAGCTCCACCTGCCGGTCGAGGAACGCTCGAACGCCCGGGAACCTCTCGAAGTATCGGTCGATGAACTCCTTCGCTTCGGCCGTCGAAACGCCGAGCTGCTGCGCGAGTGAGAACGGCCCGATGCCGTAGATCACCGCGAAGTTTACCGTTTTCGCCCGATCACGCATGGTGCGCGTTACCTGGTCCGGCTCCACGCCGAAGACCAGCGCCGCCGTCTGCCGATGGATGTCGGTCCCCGAGCGGAACGCCTCCAGAAACGCGGCATCCTCGGAGTAGTGGGCGAGGACCCGCAGCTCGATCTGGGAGTAGTCGGCCGAGACGAAGAGGTATCCGTCCGCGGGGATGAACCCGCGCCGGATCTCCGCACCCAGCTCCGTACGGATGGGGATGTTCTGCAGGTTGGGGTCGCTCGACGACAGGCGCCCCGTGCTCGCGACGGTCTGGTTAAATGACGTGTGAAGCCGTCCCGTCGCCGGATTGACCATCCGCGGAAGCGCGGTGACGTAGGTCGACTGGAGCTTGTCCAGCTGCCGGTACTGGAGGAGCAGGGTCGGCAACCGGTGGCCCTGCGCGGCGAGCGCCTCGAGCACGCTGGCGTCGGTGGACGGCCCCGTCTTGGTCCGCTTCAGCACCGGAAGCTGCAGCTTCTCGAACAGCACTTCACGAAGCTGGGGGTTCGAGCCGATGTTGAACTCGACGCCCGCCTCCTTGTAGATCTCCCGCTCCAGGTCCCGCAGCTCGCGCGCGAGCCGACTCTCCAGTTCGCGGAAGAACCCCGCGTCGATGCGGATGCCGGTCCATTCCATCTCCGCCAGCACGCGGACGAGCGGCATCTCGACCGTCTCGAAGAGCTGCTGGAGGTGCAGGTGCTCGAGCTCCGGCGCGAAGCGCTCGTACAGCCGGAGCGCCGTATCCGCGTCTTCGCAGGCGTAATCCCGGCAGCGGTCGACCTCGACCTCCGCGTAGGGCACCTCGTTGCGACCCTTCCCGACCAGCTCGTCGTAGGGGATCGTTCCGTGGTCGAGGTGCTGCAGGGCGAGGGAGCCGAGGTTGTGCTCGCGCCGGCCGGGTTCGATGAGGTAGCTCGCCACCATCGTGTCGAACCAGATCCCGCGGAGTTCCACGCCCGCCCGACGAAGAACGAGCAGGTCGTACTTCAGGTCGTGACCGATCTTGCGGACGTCCGGGTCGGCCAGGACCTCTACCAGCGGCGCCATCTCCGGGCCGAGAAGCGGCGGCAGGTTTCGCACGATCCGGTTGTCCAGGAGGTCGCCGGATGGGGGACAGTGACCGAACGGGAGGTAGAACGCCTCCCCCGGAACGAGCGCCACAGCGACCCCGACCAGGCTCCCCCGCAACGGATCCAACGTGCTCGACTGCGTGTCCAGTGAGAAGCTGCCCTGCTCCCGGATCCGGCGGACGAGCTCGTGGACGTCGGCGGCCTCCAGCAGGGTGCGGTAGTTCGTCACGTGCGCATCGGGCTTCGGCTCCGGCGCCGCGTAATCCCGGATCAGCGTGTGGAACTCGAGCTCCAGGAACAACTCGCGCAGGCGGTCACGGTCGGGCGGGCCGCACTCCAGGGCATGGAGGTCGAGCGGGACCGGGAGGTCCGTGCGGATGGTGACCAGCGACTTCGACAGCAACGCGTCCTGGGCGCTGTTCTCGAGTGACTCGCGAGCGCGCTTGTTCGGGATCTCGTCCGTGTGCGCGAGGATGTTCTCGATGGACCCGAACCGCTCGATCAGTTGAACGGCCGTCTTCGGTCCGATCCCTGGAACGCCCGGTACGTTGTCCGACGAGTCGCCGATGAGCCCGAGGTAGTCGGGGACGTGGTGAGGAGCAACGCCCAGCCGCTCGTGCGCGTTGGTCACGTCCACCCACTCCTCCTCGATCGCGGCGGATCCGCCCCGGCCCGGGTTGAGCAGGCAAATGCCGGGGCGGACGAGCTGATAGAAGTCCTTGTCCCCGGACACGATGACGGCCTCCAGACCGCTCTCGACCGCCTTCGTCGCGAGCGTTCCGATCACGTCGTCGGCTTCGTATCCCTGCAGCTCGATGACGGGAACGTTGAAGGCCTCGATGATCTCGCGGACCCGCGGGAGCGACGCCTCCAGCTCGGTGGGCATCTTCTGCCGCGTCGCCTTGTATTCCGGGTAGATCTCGTGTCGTTCGGACTTGCCCGCGTCGAAGACGACCCCGAGGTAGTCCGGCTTGTGCTCCTCGAGCACTTTCAGGAGGAACTTGGTGATCCCCCAGGCGGCGGACGTATTCTCGCCTCGAGAGGTGACCAGCGGCCGCGAGATGAGGGCGAAGAAGGCGCGGTAGACGAGGGCGTAGCCGTCGATGAGGTACAGCCGGCGTCGACCGTTGGCTTCGGGTTGGACCATGGGAAGTAGCGAGCGGAACCGCGGGATCCGAACGGAGACAACCCGCGGAATCTAACCCGGAGCGTGAGGGGGCGACAGCGGCGGAGAGATCCGGCGCCGGCCCCGCACATGGAACTACTCGAACCTGACCGCGGTGCCGCTCGCGCTCACCATCAGCATGCCGCCGTTGGCCCCGAGAGTCTCGTAGTCGAGGTCGACAGCGATGACGGCCTGCCCGCCGCGCGCCGTCGCCTCCTCAACCATCTCCCGGATGGCGATCTGCTTCGCCTTCCGCAGCTCCTCCTCGTAGGCCGCCGAACGCCCCCCGACCACATCGCGGATTGACGCGAAGATGTCCCGGAAGATGTTCGCGCCGAGGATCGCCTCCCCGGTGACGATCCCGAGGTATTCGGTGATCCTCTTGCCTTCGATGTTCGGCGTCGTCAGTACCAGCATCCTCGATACCTCCTCGAAAGGTGATCGGAGTCCCGGACGGGGTTGTCAGGCGGGGCGGCCGGCGCGCACCAACAGCACCCCACCGACGACGAGTGCCGCGCCCGCTAGAGAATAGCCGGTAAGTTCCTCACCGAGCCAGATGGCTCCCGCGGCGAGCGCCACGATTGGCGTGAGGTTGGCAAATACCGCGGTGTGCGCGCCCCCGAGCCTCTGTACGCCGATGTACCAGAGCAGGTAGGCGACCCCGATCGAGAACAGCGAGGAGAAGATCACCCCGACCCATGCCGGAGCGGTGACGATCGACCAGTCCTGCCGGAGCAGGGAGGGCACGCCCAGGAGGATCAGGCCGACCGAGCCGACCCACAGCGTCCAGGCGGTCGTGCACATGGGTCCGTAGCGATCGATCAGCGGCTGCGCGCCGATCGTGTAGATCGCCCAGACCGCCGCCGCCCCGACGAGGATGAGATCACCGGCCATTGTATCGAGCCCCTGCAGGCCGATGGAGCTGCCCGTAACCAGCGCCACGCCCACTACGGACATCAGCGCACCGAGCCATGCCAGACCCTGCCCGCCGTTCCGTCGCCCCTCCAGCAACAGCAGGAAGATGGGGACGAGCGCGAGCATAACGGCCGCGTTGCCCGCGTTCGTACGGTTGAGCCCCACGATGAACGCGACCTGGTAGACGACGTTGCCGACGATCCCGAGCACCACGACACGCGCGAGATCCCGCGGCTCGGGGCGGGCCCGTTCGCCGCGCGCGACCAGGACGCCCACCATGAACAACGACGCGATCACGTGTCGGATGGCGTTGAAGCCGAGGGGCTCGATCACCGCCATGGCCCACTTCGCCACGGCGAAGTTGAGCCCCCAGATCATTACCATCGCCACCAGGCCGAGCTCGGCCCAGACCGCACGAGACCGCACTACCACCCGCAAGCTGAGGTGAAGGACGAGCCGCTACTGGAGGCTACGCAGTCCGGGGAAGCCCCCAGCCGACTCCGCTACCCGTGCGGCGCCATGGCGCCTCGGGACCGCGCGAAGGAGGATCTCCGATCCCTGAAGGCGATCGCCTGCGGCTCGAGGTGCCGGCCGTTCGACCCATCGACCCGCTCCGGCCAGACCGACAGCTGCTAGCTTCGACCCCGCTGGCCACCAACGTCAGGGAGCCCCGGCCTCAGAGGCGGGACTCCCCCAGGTCGCGGCTGAGTGTGTGAAGCCCGGCCCGCGCGTGATCGCTTCCCGAGGTGGTCGACGGCGTCGATCGTCGGGGACGTTCTTCGCGGGCCGACTATCACCCTACTCGAGGTGCTCGCGGAACCAGGCGATCGTACGCGGCCAGGCCTCCTGCGAGGCTGCGAGATTCGCGCCGTCCTGTCCGTCCTGCTGTCGGAGGAATCCGTGGCCGGCGCCCGCGTAGGTCTCCGATTCGAAAACCTTGCCCAGGCGGGCCATGGTGGCGGCAGCCGGCGGGACCGTAGCGTTGACCCGGGCGTCATTCTCACCGTACAGCCCGAGCACGGGAGCCTGGATGGATCCGAGGAGTGCGGTGTCCGGCGAGGTCCCGTAGTAAACCACCGAGGCGCCCAATCCGGGCGAGCGGATCGCGTGCTCGAAGGACACGGTTCCGCCCCAGCAGAAGCCTACGATGCCGTAGCTGTCCGTCGCGGCGGGAAGGCTCATCCCGTACTCGGCAACCGCGAGAAGCTGTCGGTGGATGGCGTCGCGATCGAGCCCCTGGATGGCCTGGCGAGCGGCATCGGCGTCGGGAGCTCCATCCGCACCGGTGGGGATGTTCTGCATCGTCAAGAGGTCCGGCGCGATGGCGATGAACCCGTCGGCGGCCAACTGATCCGCCACACCGCGGACCCAGTGGGAGAGCCCGAAGATCTCGTGGACGACGAGGACGACCGGCGCGGGGTCGCTCCTCTCGGGATAGACGACCCAGGCACGAACGCTGTCCGCACCCGAGCGAATCGTCACCCACTCCGCGTGCCGAGGTGATGCCGCCAGCCGGGCCTCGACCTCCGCCGCACCCGCCGGCAGGGAGGTGGCGGCCGCCGAAGCGGTACCGGTACTATCGCCGGCATTCTGCGCCGGGGGTCCTTCCGTCGTCGAACATGCCGCCAGCAGCGCGGCCGCACCGATCAGTGAGATGGCTCGCATGGGAGAGCAGAAGGTCTGGGGTTGTGAGGGCGCTCCAGCGAAACGCTGAAGTGTGGTGACGTACGGTGCGGATGGGCAAGTCGGACGCACGACGGCAACGGGGGCGCCGCGCTCGGCAGATCACCGCGGCGGCGGGAAATGCGAATAATCGAAAACATCCCCCGCACCACCTGCGCGAGGAGCCTGGAATACTTCCCTGATGATGTGATCCGCGAATTCCGGAGGCCGCCGTTCAGCCGGTCGCCTGCGTGTCGGGAGAGGCGGGACGGACGGGGGAGACCGGCGCCGACGAGCGCGAGCGGGTCGGCCGCAGTGCCCGGGTCAGCGCCGGGACGCGCAGCAGGAAGAGGACCGCGAGTACCGCCCCGAACGCCAGCGGTTCACGGGTATCCGCCTTTACCAGCCACAGGTAGTGGATTACCCCCAGCACCGCAGCGGGATAGATCAGCTGGTGGATCGTCTTCCAGCGCTTGCCCAGTCGGCGGATCGCCCTGGCGGTGGACGTGGCCGCGAGCGGGATCAGGAGCAGGAACGCCGTGAACCCGACGGTGATGTATGGGCGCTCCGCGATATCCTCGAGCACGTAGGTCAGCGCGAACCACTGATCGAGGGTGATGTAGGTGAGGAAGTGCAGCGTCACGTACGCGAACGCGCAGAGCCCGAGCGGCTTGCGTACCTGGATGAGCCGATTCCAGCCGCTGATCCGCCGGATCGGGGTGATGCTGAGCGTCGCGACGAGCAGGGCGAGCCCCCACCAGCCCGTTCGGTGGGTAATGGACTCGATGGGGTTGGGTCCGATGCGTCCGGTTGCCAGATCGAACAGCAGGACCACGAGCGGGATCATGGCGGCCGCCGTGATCCCCACCGTGATGCGGGACTTCGCGCCTCCACCGCCCCGGACCGGCCTACGGCGATCACCCTTCACCGGGGCCGAGACCGTCAATAAAACCTCCGCAGGTCCATCCCCGAGTACAGGCTGGCGACCTGGTCGGCGTAGCCGTTGAACATCAGGGTCGGCCGACGGCGCAGCTCGCCGATCCGCCGTTCCCGCGCCTGGCTCCACCGGGGGTGGTCGACTTCCGGGTTCACGTTGGCGTAGAAGCCGTATTCGTGCGGCGCCATCATGTTCCACGTCGTCTCGGGC
>CAZJEH010000026.1:25038-27497 GCA_964544905.1 uncultured Gemmatimonas sp. | reverse complement strand
CGGGGGGGTCATCGGAGCCATCATCGGCCGGAGGGGGATCCTGTTGGGCCGGAGGCGGAGGGGGCGTTGGAGCGGCGGATTCGCCTCCCATCGACAGGCGATCGCCGATGCCGGAGATGACCGTCCCGACGGCCGGTGAGAAGGTCAGGACGAGCGCGGCAACGATGACCACAACCCCCGCCACGAGCAGCGCATACTCGGGCAAGCCCTGCCCGGATGACTGCCTCCACCAGCGTTGAACGGCCTTCCACATACGATCCGGACCCTTGAGTAGACTGCGTTCGTGTACCTGCGGCATTGCCGCACAACGGCGGCAGGCCGGGAGTTGCCATTTTTCTTTGCATTCAACGAACCAGACCGGCAGCGGCAAGGAATGACCATTTCATGCGGATTTTCTCGCGGGCGGAAGGACGTATTGCGGCAGCCTTACAACACGCGTTCTCCGCAATTGTAGCGGCGTCGAAGCTACGCGTGCGCGCATACTGCTTTCACCGACCTGGGCAGAAGGCGTGGAATTCCGGGCGAGCACGGTTCCCGCTTCAAGGCGGGAGTAGGAAGGGGGTTGAACCGCCGTCGATGGGACCCCGAACCGGGCCGTGTCGCCACCGGTTTCGAACGCTCAGCTTTCCCTGGCGGCTGCCGATACTACAGGCAGTTGGCCGATAAGAGCACACCCGTCGCGAGACGGGGCCGCAAAGCCAGGGGTCTCACCGAGATAGCCCAGCTGCCGAAGCCAGGATGAACAATGAGTGACAACGAAAGTCGTTCGGCATTTCTGCGCCTCGGGAGACCGTCCCAAGCGTTACACGAGGCGGAGGAATGAACCCACGTATCATGGCAATCGCACACCCGGCGGACCTCCTGCGGTCCGGCGCTCCAAGCGCCGCCCGACTCCTGGTGGCCCAGGAAACGGAACTACCGGACACCACACCCGCGGCGCACCTCATCACCGCCGCGATCGAGCGGCTACCGACGGGTCAGATCGTGGAGCCTCGCGAACGGTTGATCGTCATGGCGCTCACGCATCTCCTGCTGCAGGTACCCTATGGAGCCGAGCGGGAGCGCCTGACGGACATGGTGGAAGAGATCGTCGGGCGGTGTCCCGGCGAAGCGGCCGTCTGAAAGCCGAGGGCCTCCGAAACCGCCGATAGGATGCACTGACCCCGCGGGCGACACGCTCCGCGGGGTCAGTCGGCTTCCCGCAGCCGCCAGTCGCGATGGCCATCCCGCAGGTTGTACGATCGAAGGCACCTGGGCGGTCGCCATCGCAGTGCATCGGGTGCCATCACGCAGTAGTCCGCGGGGAAGCGAGCATCTCCGCCGCACCAATCGTGACGCGCGACGGCAATCCCGGACCCATCGCGCTATCCCGACCAACCGAGAACGCAGCGAGGACGACAGTCCCGTAGCTCGTCCTACATACGCGGACCTTCGGACAATCCTGCCACCGCAGTCGACAGTTTCCTATCCAACCGTCAGATCGATGGGGCGGGAACGCGTAGCCACCGCGCCGACATTCGGCGGAACTCGCCTAATGGCATATTTCGCGAGTCGGCAAGTGGAACTCATTTCTTTGTCACCCGAGCGAAGTCGAGGGTCTGCCACTCCTCGAACGCTGGAGTGTTTGGAAGTCATCAGACACAGGCCACCAGGGAGCTAGGCGGGAACGAGTTCCAGGAGGTCGAGAATGCTCTCGTAGTATGGCCAGGGCTGGACGAGCCGCCAGCGGTCAGGACCGACTCGTTCAAGCACGCCTACCACGTTCCTATCGCGCTCGGCGCCATACGGTGGGGCCTCGCTCTCTGAGGATCCCAGGGCCAGCGAGCCGAGGAATACGAGACGTTCGGCTCCGTCGGAGTACAGGGTGCCGCCCTGCCGCTGGCTCCCGGTCCGCTTGTTCAGCCGGAGCCCGTCCACCGATTCCAGGATGTCGCAGTCGAACCACCCGTAGGCGACGTACGCAAGCGTGCCGCCCTGCGAACCGATTTTGATCGTTCGACAGCGATAGCGCCCCGGCGACGGCGCGGGATCCGGAAGCGCCGCGGCCGGGTCCGCGAGCACGCCCAGGGCGTCGAGCTCGTCGCCGTGACCAGCCGCCCTCGCTTGCTGCAGTGCCCTGGACCAGGCTTCCTGTAGCCGATCGAGCCTCTCCCGGTCCTCGTCGGTGATCACCGAAGCCCAGACAGGCTCAGGCGTGCCATCCCCCTGCCCCGCACGGGCTCCCGCGCAGGCCGAAAGCACCATGTTCAAGGCGATCGCTGGCGCCAGGCATAGCACCACGGAACGTCGGTCTGTGCAGACGATGTTTCGAAGGGTCACTGTCAGATCAGCCGGCTGAAAGGTGGACGGGCTCGTTCCGCAGAACCGTTTGGGATGGCGCCTCGATATCATCGCTCAAACGCGTTCTGCCCGAAATTGGACGCTCCTGCGGCATACCACTATCGGTCATCGGTCAGATG
>CAZJEH010000026.1:0-25028 GCA_964544905.1 uncultured Gemmatimonas sp. | reverse complement strand
GGAGTTGGAGGGGTCGAGCGGGTATTTACGTTGCAGCAACCGTGGCAATCGCGGCGGATGAGCCCCACCTTTGCGGTGGTCAGGATCTCGCATAGCAACTCGCGGAGCGGGGAGAGGATGGTTCTCGGATCGTCCAGATCCTCCCTCTCCCTACGATCGACACCGGGCGGGGCTGACGGACGCTGCCCGGGTTCTCGACGTCATGGATCGACTGCCGCGGAGCAAGACGGAGACCGAACCGGTCCTGCCAGGTTTCGCCGGCCGGATCCGACAGCTACCCAAATCCGGGAGGAGGATGATGACTCGAAGACAGCTATCCACCGCGATACGGCTGATCCTCCTGCCGGTGGCCGTAGCGTCCTGCGCTGCTGGGCCTGCTGCCGAAAACGCCGATCGGACCCCGTCGGTGCAGACCGGCTATCGAGCTGGCGGCAACGAGCCCTTCTGGAACCTCACCTTCGGTGAGACGGCGATGGTGTTCTCGGTACTGGGGCGCGATTCCGTGACCGCCCCCCGCCCCGAGGCTGAATCCGTCGATAACGGCTGGCGCTACGCCGCAACCGTGGATGGACAGGCCTTCACCGTGCTGATCGATGAACGACCCTGCTCGGACTCGATGAGCGGGATGCCCTTCCCGCATACCGTCGCCGTGACGCTGGGCAGCGAGACGTTCACGGGATGCGGCGGCGACACGATCAGCATGCTGGCGGGAGACGAGTGGACAGTCCACGAAATCGAAGGCGTCGCGGTAGCGGGAAGTCAACCGCCGACGCTCCAGTTCACCTCCGACTCAGCTCTCAGCGGAACCGGCGGCTGCAACCGGTATCGCTCGACCTACGAGGTCAGCGGCGAAGGGATCCGCATCGGCCCGGCCGCGGCGACGCGGATGGCCTGCACCGACACCGCCGCGAACGAACAGGAAACGCGGTTCTTCTCCGTTCTCGAGCGGATCAGCCGGTTCGACGTCGACGAGGACGGCGCCCTGACATTGTTCGAGGGGGACCGGCCGGTCATCGTCGCCCGCCGGTGACGCCCGCGGCGACCGCAGGACGCTTTGGCGCCCGGTGGCTGAAGCGACCCGGATTTTCGGTACTCCTCGGGATGGCGCTGAACCTCGCCGCCTGCGGGACAGCGGAGCGGACGGTCGAGGAGACTGCCCGAACAACGGAGGAGACCGCGGACAGTGCGCCCATCGGGCAACCGCCCGGTCCCCCGTCGACGTCTTCGGTGCCGCCTCTCACCCCGGAAGGCTGGGGACCGATACGCATCGGAATGACGCGGGCGGAAGTCGTCGCGGCGGCCGGCGAGGACGCGAACCCGAACGCGATCGGCGGACCGGAACCGGAGATGTGCGACGAGTTCCGGCCGCGCGATGCGCCGCCTGGCCTGCTCGTGATGGTCGAGGCGGATCGCGTCACCCGGATCTCGCTGAGCGCCGGCACCGATATCAGGACCGACCGGGGCTTTGGAGTGGGGGATTCGGCGGACCGAATCAAGGAAGCCTACGGCCCGGACGCGGAGATTACGCCGCACAAGTACTGGCCACGACCAGCGGAGTACATCACCGTGTGGACGAGTTCGCCCGGCGATCCGAACCCGCGGGGGATCGTCTACGAAGCCGGACCGGACGGCACCGTGGAACGCATCCACGCGGGTGGACCTAGCATCCAGTACGTCGAAGGTTGCCTCTGAGCCCGCGTCGCCTGGCCCGATCACGAGGCCTACCGGAGAAGGGGTTTCGTGAGGGTCAGTCCTGTGTGAAGCAATCCCCAACGCGGCGAACGAATCGGCCGAACCCATGAGCCGACGGGGGTCGCCGGGGTAGCTCGCTGGAAGCGGCCATGTCATGGGTGGCAAGGCTGTCAACTGGCGGTCACGCCGGTCGACAGGGCCATCGGCGATGAAGAAGGCAGTCGGGGCCGGCGCTCGCTCCGTGCGGCCGCCGGCCCCGATGCCGCTGCTGCCGGCCGATCAGCTCAGCGACATTCCGCCAGCGGATTGCGCACACCGCCCGCGCAGAAGAGCGAGCCAGCCGCCTCCTCGATCCAGGTGGTGACCGACGGGTGCGGCAGGAGACCATCCGCGGGCGTGTAGGTGAGCCCCTCGAGCACCTCGGCGTACCCGCCGAACCCGAACAGACGGAACGGGACGACGATCACGCGATCGCCTGCTGCCGCACGAGTCCCCACCCATTCCCGGATCTCGGCTTCCGCATGCTCCCTCACCTCGGGCCAGTCTTCCCGCAGCGTAGCGGCCCGCACGGCCCGGAAGCCGATCGCCCGCAGCGCCTCGACCGATCCCGCCATATTGTCGAGGACACGCTGGTTCTCGTCCTCCTCACCCATTCCGTGCGCGATGACGATCACGCTCTCTCGAGAAGGATCCACGCTCACGGTCCGCGCCCGCTCGGCGACGATGTCGGCGATGAACGGGAAGTCGGATATCCCCCTCCGCTCCAGTAGAACGCCAGCCGAGAGTGAGAGCGGCCGGATCGCGTCACTCCCGTGTGCTCCATGGCCGCCATGTTGGCCATGACCGCCCTGCCCATGCGACATCATCATCGCCATCGGCATGGCTGGCGGGTCCTCCCGAAGGCCGAGGTAGTACTCCGTGTCGTGCATGAACGACTCCCCCGACAGGAACAGGCGCACGACGGCGATCGTCCCCACCCCCTGGCTCTCGAGCGAGTCGATCGCGGCCTGCATGGTGGCGGGATCGGCCATACCCAGAGCCAGCGCAGTCGGTACCTTCGTCTTCAGCGGAGCGACGGCGTCCGCTACCGCCTGGTCCCATTCCGGGATGCCACCGTGCGCCATGACCAGGATGCCCGGCCGGCTCCCGGCCTCGCCTGCCGACTGCGCTTGCAGTACCGGAACGTGGGCGAACGCGCCTGCGGCCATCAAGAGAACGAACTTCGAAAGAACCGTCCTGGCTCTGCTTGTCACCTCGTCTCCTGTCGATATATACCCGGCGCCACATGGGGCGCGGGTCAAGATTGAAACTCATTCTCAATTGCGCCCCCATCGTACGGAACCACACGCCTGGTGTCAAGAACGCAGGCGGGTCGAGTCAACCTCATCGGGTGGACGTTCGATTCCGGCCACCTCGCAAGCCCGAGGCTTTCGTCGATCCACCGACCCCCAACACGAACGCCGCCGATGCAGGGACCCTTCTGCTCCCTGCGTCCGCGGCGTCGCGTTGTCTGTCTTTCCAGCCCTTACAGTGTCAGGGGCGCCCCGGTGAGTCGCGGACGCTGCCCGACAGAGCAGATGAGCCGACCGAACCGGATCACTTCGGCGTCAACCGCACCAGCCGACCCGGATCGGCGTTCTCGACC
Organism: uncultured Gemmatimonas sp.; assembly: GCA_964544905.1. Classification (GTDB taxonomy): domain Bacteria; phylum Gemmatimonadota; class Gemmatimonadetes; order Longimicrobiales; family Longimicrobiaceae; genus WHSP01. The sequence goes on along the minus strand of CAZJEH010000026.1, from coordinate 21,691 downwards.
ATCCAGATGGCGCCGTCGGGCGCGACGGCCACGTCACGCACGCGGAAGCCCATATTCCAGCGCTCTACTGGCTGCGCGCCACCGTTGGCGTCGACCACGACCCGCGTCAGCGAGCTGCTGGCCATCCCCGAGACGAGGGCGTTCCCGTTCCACTGCGGGAACATGTCGCCCTTGTAGAACGCGAGGTTGCCCGGCGCGATAACCGGGTTCCAGTAGATCACCGGCTTGGTCAGATCGGAACGGGTATCGGGGCTCGGGATCTCCACGCCGTTGTAGTTGACGGCATAGGAAACCAGCGGCCACCCGTAGTTCTTCCCGGGCTCGATCAGATTCAGCTCATCGCCGCCACGCGGACCATGCTCGAGCTCCCACAGCTGCCCGTAGGAGTCGAACGCGAGGCCGTACGGGGTCCGGTGACCCATCGTCCACGTCTCGGACGGAGTGAGATTCGGTCCCGGGTAGGTGAACGTGCGGACGGCCTGAGCCGTCTTTGCGACCTCCGTGTCGCGCGGAGGATCGATGATGTCCAGGCTCTGGGCGCCCGTCTGACCGGCGCGGGGATTGCCCGGCGCCGGCTTACCGTCCAGCGTCAGGCGCAGAATCTTGCCCAGCGGCGAGTTGGGATCCTGCGCGGGGGTCATACGCTGCCGGTCGCCCACCGTCAGGAAGAGGTACTGTCCGTCCGGGGAGAACGCGACCGCGCCACCAAACTGGCCTCCGCGGCCGCCCGCCGGATCGCGCCAGATCACCTCCAGTCCCTCCAGGCTCGCCCTGCCCGAACCCAATTCGAGGCGGGCCCTCGCCAGTGCCAGGCTCGAGCCACCCTCGTTCGGTTCCGAGTAGGTCAGGTACACGGACCGATCCGTCTCGTACCGCGGCGAGACGTAAACGCCCAGCATCCCCCCCTGGCCACCATAGAGGACCTCAGGGACGTTGGCGACCTCCGTCTTTTCACCCTGCTGCGTGACCAGCCAGAGCGCGCCGACCTTCTCGGTCACGAGCATGCGCCCGTCCGGCAGGAAGGCGATGCGCCACGGCAGGCGGAACGTCGCCACGTCCGTCACGTTGAAGGGCAGATCCGTCGAAGCCTGCTGGGAACCCGCGTTGACCTGCGCAACCGCGGGACTCGCGACGAGGGACAGCACTGCCGCCGCTCTCCACCAATTTTTCATCGGTAGGTTTCGTCCTCGTGAAGTTTTGAACGCCAGAGACAAGTTACGCAGCGCAATCTTGCTGTTGAGGCCCACTCGCGAAAGTCGGTGTGGGCAGTTCCGTCGGGCCCCGACAGATCGAGCCTGCCCGAAATGGGGCGAACGCCGCGCGCTCCTTTACACCGTCTCATCCATCCGTTGGTTCCCGTGGTGTACATCTGCCTGGAAGACGCCGTTGGCGAGGAGATGGCACAATACTGGAGGCCGGCAGACGATCATCACGATCCAGTGGCGGGATCTCTGCAGCAGTGTTCGGGCCTCGAACCGCTGACGTTGAGCGCACCGGCTCCGTGGCCTGGTCGCCGCCCGACTCCGCCTGTCGTCGGCTCGCACACCCAGTCCAGGAAAGGTATGTTCGTGTTCATTTCGCATCTCACCGTGCCGGAGCAGGATCGGGCCGAACTCGAGCGGTATTTCCGTGATCGTTCGCGCCTGGTGGATGGATTTCCCGGTTTCCTCTATCTCCAGCTGCTCCGCCCCCAGGGTGGCGACGCAACACATACCTTCCTGACGGCGTGGACGGACCGCGAGGCTTTCAGGCGGTACATGCGGAGTGAAGAACACGCGACATCGCACTCCCGTGAGCCGGCGGAGATCATGCGTCGGACGCTTGTCCGGCACGAGGCCTTCGAGGTCCTGATGGATTCCAGGAAGGATCCAGAATGGCTGGCCTGACACCCGCGTCCCTGGCCGCGCGGCGTTTGCTCGAGATGAAGGATTCGCTCGCGCTCGAGATCACCGACTCACTCTACGAGCGGATGCCAGGCCTTCTGGACAAGTACGGCGAGTACGGGCGCGAGAAGTGCCTCCAGGACATGCGCTACAACCTCGAGCACCTGGCCCCCGCGGTCGACCTCGGCCGGCCCGATATGTTCGCCGGCTACATCCGTTGGCTGGACGATCTACTGCGCGCTCGGGGGGTCTCGACCAGTGAGGTTGTGCTCAGCCTCGAATTGAGCGAGGAGCGTATCCGAGCGCGATTCCCGGCCGATGAAGCGGAGGCCATCCTCCCTTCGCTCCGGGCCGCGCTGGCGGAACTGCCCCCCAAGAGAGACGTCGAGTGACGACAGCGACACTGAATGGCGACGACCGGCTGGAGGCCTATCTTGCCGCGATACTCGCGGGTGACCGCCGAAAGGCGTACCGACTGGTCGACGAGGTCCGCGAAGGCGGAACCGATCTCAGCCGCCTGTACGTCGACGTCTTTCAGCCGGCGATGCGGGAGATCGGCCGCCTATGGCAGGAGAACGCGATCACCGTCGCGGACGAGCATGTTGCCACGGCCATCACCCAGGCAGCGATGGCGCGAGCGTTCGAGCAGGTCTTCGTGTGGGATGAGGGAATCGGGCGCTCGCTGGTAGCCGCCTGCGCGGATACGGAACGCCACGAGGTGGGTTTGCGGATGATCTGCGACCTGCTCGAACTCCGCGGCTGGGATACGACCTATCTCGGAGCGTCCGTGCCTCTCGAAAGCCTGGTCTCGATGACACAGCGGAAGCGGCCCGACGTGGTGGCGCTGTCGGCGACCATCACCCCACACCTGCCCCGCCTTCGCGCGATGATCGAGGGTATACGCGATGCGATGCCCGAAGCTCCGCTCATTCTCGTGGGCGGGCGGCCTTTCACCGACGATCCGACGCTGGCAACGCGTTTGGGTGCGGATCTCACCGCAGAGGATGCCGTGCAGGCGGTCGAACTGCTACAGCAGAAGTTCAGCCCCCGCCGATGACGCCCCCAGGCGTGCAGCTTCTCCCGGCGTGCTTCGGTCGCTATCCGGGGGCGGTGCTGCAACTTTCCGCGAGCGGCACGATCGTCGATAGCAACGGCCGGCTCGAACGCGAGCTGGGCCGACAGTTGCTGGGACATCCATTCTCCGAGCTGCTGGACCCGCAATCGTCCCTCGCCAAGTGGGATCTCATCCTCCGACTGGCCAGCGAGGACAACGCCGAGCAGGCGGACGAGGCGGGGGCGATCTGGGAGCTGATTTTCCGCGGCCGCGAAGCGCTTCCAGAGCCACGGGCCTTTACGATCCTCTGGGACCGGGAGGAGCAACGGTTCTGGCTGCTCGAACACGTCCCGGATCCCCGCCTGGACGCCCTGCACCAGCAGGTGGTCGAGGTCAATTCCGAGCTGGCGAATACACAGCGCGACCTCGTAAAGGAGCGTGGCCGTCTGGCAAAGGCGCTCGAAGAGCTGGAGCGAAGCAACCAGGCGCTCGACGAATTCGCCCACGCCGTTTCCCACGACCTCAGGGCGCCGCTCCGCAGCATTGACAACTATGCCACCTGGCTCGCGGAGGATCTTGGGGATGCTCTGACGGGAAGCAGCAGGGAGCACCTCGATCGATTGCGGAACCGGGTAGGGCGCATGCAGACCATGATCCAGGGTGTACTGGAATATGCGCGCGTCGCCCGTCACCGCCCTCCGCCGGAGCAGGTGGACGTCGGGAAGCTGGTGGAGGAGGTCGTGGAGCTGCTGGATCCGCCCGGACACGTGGGCATCCAGGTCGAATCCTCCATGCCCGCAATCCTTACGAGTCGAGCGCCACTCCAGCAGGTCTTCCACAACCTCATCAGCAACGCGATTCGCTACGCGGGGGGACAGCAGCCCCTCGTCGAGGTCGGAGTCCACGACACCGGACGGTTCTACGAGTTCTTCGTGGCGGACAACGGTTCGGGAATCCCGGAGCAGGCCCAGCAGAGGATCTGGAACCTGTTTCACACGGTGGAGCCGGAGGATCGCGCCCAGGGAACCGGGATCGGCCTCGCCATCGTGAAGCGACTCGTCGAGGCGCAGGGCGGGAAGGTCTGGGTCGAATCGCTACCGGGCGAAGGGGCCACCTTCCGCTTTCAATGGCCAAAGTCGAGCGAAGCTCCAGGTCAGGACACCGGTAGGTCACGGAAAGCAGGCGCAAACCGCGGACAGCCGATGCCATTTCCGCCGACGAGTGAGTGACGAACGGAGATGTTCGATTCGATGAGCGTGCCGTCCAAGCGAACCGTTCTCGTTGTCGACGATAGCGTAGACGACCGGGCAACGATTCGCCGCTTGCTCGCCCAGCAGGCCCGGAGCTACGAGATCCTGGAGGCCGACACGGGTGCTGGCGGCCTCGAGCTCGTCCGCACGAGGCGCCCTGATTGCGTTCTGACGGACTTCTATCTCCCCGACATGGACGGCAACGAATTCCTCGACGCCCTGAAACGTCGAGTCCGAGGGGGGCTGCCCCTGCCCGTGGCCGTTCTCACCGGTGAGCAGGCCGATGAAGTCGCCTCCGAAGCGCTGAAGCGGGGCGCGCAGGACTATCTCGTAAAGGACGGGCTGACTTCGGCTGGACTCGCGCGGGCGATCGAGAACACGATCGAACAATTCCACATCCAGCGTGAGTTGATGGATAGCCGGATGGCCATCGAACTCCGCAACCACAAGCTGGAGGTATTGCGCGATCAGCTGCAGGAGAAGGTCAGCGAGCTCGCGGCCGCCACCCAGGCGAGGGAACAGTTCATGGCGGTGATGAGCCACGAGATGAGGACGCCCCTGAACGCGATCATCGGCTACGCCGATCTCCTGGAGATGGAGCTGGGTGGCACGCTGACCGCCGGACAGCGGGAGCAGGTTCAGCGGATCCAGGTGGGAGGGAGGCACCTCCTCGACCTCATCAACGACGTCCTGGATCTGGCGCGGGCGGACGCAAACAAGCTCGACCTGGACGTGCGCGCGGTGAATCTCTCCGCCGTGCTGGAGGAGGTCGTCGCGCTGTTGAACAGCCAGGCGGCCGCGAAAGGCATCGAGCTGAACCTCGAGGCCCGCGACGATGGAATACCCCTTGTTCGAGCCGACCTTCGCCGGCTACGGCAGATCCTGACGAACCTGATCGGCAACGCGCTGAAGTTCACCGAGAAGGGCGGCGTCCGAGTCCGCTGTGAGACGGCCGAAGGCGGCCGCGTCGTTGTGCACGTGATGGACACCGGAATCGGGATTGCCCCCGAGATCCTTCCGCTCGTCTTCAGCGATTTCTACCAGGCGCGTGGCGAGCTGACACGCGATAAAGGGGGGAGCGGGCTCGGGCTGGCGATCTCCCAGCGCCTGGCGAAGCTGATGGGTGGTGAGATTCTGGCCGAGAGCACGCCCGGCTCCGGATCGACGTTCACCCTGGTCCTCCGGACCGCTGAGGCCAGCGGCACGCTTCAGGCGCCGGTGGTCGACCGCCCGACCATCCGGGTGCGAAGTCGGGACGGAACGGTAGAGCGACGCAGAACGCCTCGCTCCGAGCCCGTCCCGGTGGTCGCGTTCGGCAACGACGAACATGTTCTCGCGGAACTGAAACGGCGGGTGGAGCCGGGTGTTCGACTCAGCTGGACCACCGTCGCGGACGACGTGGCGCGGCTGGCTGTCCAGGAACGAGCCGCCCTCGTCGTGCTCGACATCGGGAGCGGCGAGGCCGCGGTATGGCGCGCAGCTCAGGCGTTGCAGGATGTTCCGGAACTCAGCTCTACCGCCATCCTCCTGCTTCCCACCATCCCCGCAGTCTCGGTAGACGACGCGCCTTCCGGAGCTATCGACCTGGGGTGGCTCTCCCTGGTGCCGAAGCCGTTCACCGCGGCGCAACTCACGCTGGCCGTTTCCACGGCTGCCAGAGGCGATGACGTCGAGCGCGAGGACGATAGCGTTTACGACGTCCTGGTGGTCGACGACGACCCGGACTCCCGGCATGTGGCGGCGACGTTTCTCGCGCAAGCGGGGCTGCGGGTGCGCGAAGCCCCCGACGGTGAAAGCGCGCTCGCGGAGATGCGCCGTATGCCGCCGGATGTTGTCGCCCTCGACCTCATGATGCCGGTTCTCGACGGATTCGGGGTACTCGCCACGATGCGGGCGGATACGGGGCTCGCGGGGATACCGGTGGTGGTGCTCACCGCCAAGAGCCTGACCGAAGCGGAACGGCGCTTTCTCGCGCGCGCCACCGTGCGGGTGCTGCAAAAGGGCGAGCACCGCCTCGCCGACGTTGCCGCCCTGGTGCTGCGGGCCGCCGCGCGCGCGCAGCAAGGCGAAGGTCACCCATCCTGACCCCTGTGGACAGAGGGTCCGTCCCTCGCTGAGCCCTGGAAGACGACCGGGACGGGCCTCCCTGGCTGTCCCGGCAGCCACTCCGCACGTGCGTTTCCCGGTCTGGTCCTTCCCCTCATTGGACATGTTCCCGGGACGCGCGCAGGGAGCATGGGCGGATCGGTCGATGCGCGTCGGCCCGGTACTTCTCGTCCCCGCGTCTCCGCAAACTCTTCTCTCGCTGCCCCGAAACAACCCGCGCGACGTAAACGGTTGCGGAAGGCTTGCTTATTGCCACTCGTCGGTTGTCGCTCGCGCGCGGGAACCCGCCGCTACCGCCCCTGTCGTGCAGGAGGAAGGATCGATGACCGGAACCGCCCGTCAGATCGCGGTGGTGCTCGCCGCACTGTTCAACGTGGTCGTCAACTCGCTCGCGGGCGTCGGGATGCTGTTCGGCATCGACACCGGCTCCGTGTCCGACTCCGTTCCGACGGACGTCACCCCGGCCGGATGGGCATTTTCGATCTGGAGCTTGATATTCCTCGGCGTATTGGTGTTCGCGACCTACCAGGCTTTGCCGCGCGCCCGCGGGGCGCGTCTCGACGCCATCGGCACGCCTTTCGTCCTTGCCAACGTCCTCAACGGGCTGTGGCAGTTCCCTTGGCTCACTCGGAACTTCGGCCTCTCCGCCTTCGTGATCGTGGGGATCCTGGTCAGCCTAGTCTCGCTTTACGCGCGACTCGGTCGTCTCGAGCTCAGGCCGGTGGAACGCTGGCTGTTGCGGGTCCCGATCTCGCTCTTCCTCGGCTGGCTCACGGTAGCGGCACCGTTGAACATCACCGTGGCGTTGGTCGCGGCAGGATGGAACCCAACGCCGGTCTGGCCGCCGCTTCTGGTGCTCCTCCTTGGGGCTATCGGAGCGGCGATTCTCTGGCGGAAGGGAGATATCGCATTCGCCGCCGTCCTGATCTGGGCGTTCGCGGCGATCTATGCGCGCAATGTTCCGGATCCCGGCAGCGAGCCCGTCTTGGCGGCCGCCCTTGCCGGGGGTGGAACCCTAATCGTCGCCGGACTGGTCGCTGCTCTGCGGGGCGGGCGATCGCTTCACCCCGCCGCTTCCTGATGGCCCCGCGATGGTCTACAGCGGCGGCAGATCGATCCGTCGGATGGCTCGCACACCTAGGAACGAGCTAGTCGTTACCGTTGACCCGCGACGGCGGTCAGTCGTCGAACGTACAGGACCATCGACTCGGGCGGACCAACGTCCGCGGCTCCTGGCGAGTGCTCCGTAACAGGCTTGATGCGAGCGGTTCGTCGTCGACCCCACGGAGCGGGGCGACAAGGATGCCTCGCTGGCAGGTGGATCCGGAGCGTCAAAGCAGCGGTCGCGCTGCTCGTTTCGACTTTGTGGTGTTCGCTGCCGGAGGAAGGCGATGGGAGCGGCCGCCGGACTCCGCATGCGGGAAGCGCTGGGGGGCCGTTGCGCTCTGAAACGACGGGTGGGTGGACGTCTTGGATGCCGGCTTCGGTGGATGGTTCATTGCTGCGTCGTCCCGGAGGGGACCGAGGGATGGCGGAAGGTTGTCGACTTCACAGCAGTTCAGCGAACCATGCGCAGAGATCGAACCGAAGTATCCAGTCTTTCGACGGCGCTCCTGTGGCTTTTCGAAGTCAATCTCGGCATTGCCATGGGCGCGGGTCTGTACGAAGCGAGAATCGTCATTCCCGATTGGATCGACCCTCGGTCGACCTCGCCCGACTGGAACGCGGCCGCCGCTCGCCATGACGACACGGGCATGCGCTTCTGGGTGGGCGTCACGACCGTTCCCCTCACACTGCTCACCCTGGCCAACCTCTTCGCCGGCTCGCGGGCGCGCGGCCGGCTCCGCCGATGGTGGCTGGCAGCCGCGACGACCGCTCTCGTCGAACGTGGTATGACGCTCGGCTACTTCATCCCCACCATGGTCGGCTTGATGCAGTCCGAGAATTCTCCCGAAACCGTCGCCACTGCGATCCGCTGGACGCAGCTCAACAACGTCCGCCACCTCCTGACCGCCGGTGCCCTGCTGGCCACGATGAAGGCGATCTCGCTGCGATACGCGCAGGACGGTGGACGCGGGCGCCGGTGAGCGATGAGAGGACCATCTCGGTCCTTCTCCAGGCCCGCGACCGCCAACGCGTAACGCGAGCCCGCTGCCCCCGGGGCTCGTCCGTCGATGGAACCCAGAAGGATAGCCGGAAAACGCCGGAGTAATGCCGCGAAACGACTCGAAGGCCCTGCTCGTCAAGCGATGCGGGGCCTTCATCACACGCGTCGGTGAACGCTACCGATCGCCTGCGGTCAGGGTGACCGTCCGCCCCCACCCCCCCGGGTTGTGAACCCGCGTCGCTGCTGATATACTTTCATTATGAAACAATCTTCCGACGGGACCGGCTATCAGGTCGCCCGGGCGCTGGTCGACGTCTCCTCGCTCGTCATCCGCCGAGTGCGTGCGGTCGTGCGGCGCCAGCCGACCGGCCTCACGTACACGGAGATTCGCGCCCTGAGCGCGGTCCTGACCGGCCAGGACACTTCCGTGACCGATGTCGCCGACTTCCTTGGCCTTGGTCTGCCGACGACCTCGAAGGTGATCAACGAGCTCGTGAACCGCGGGTTGGTGGTGCGGCGTCCCGCGCCGGACGATCGCCGGCGGGTGGTGTTGAAGGGCACCCGAGCCGGACGGCGGCTGCTGGAGGAGGCCGTGGAGCCCGCGAACGCCGCGGTCGCCGAGGTGCTGGCGCCGCTCGACGAGGCGGACCGCGCGGTAGTGCTGCGCGCGATGGAACTCTTGCGGCCGCTCCTGCTCAGCGGCAGCCGGTGTGGAGAGGAAGACTCCGGTGCCTGACGGGAGAACGGAATCCTCTCAGCCCAACAAGTGGGTGGTGACGGTGACGGTCATGCTGGGGACGATCATGGCCGTCCTGGACAGCAGCATCGTCAACGTGGCGCTGCCGGACATGACAGCGTCGCTGGGGGCGAGCGTGGAGCAGATCACCTGGGTAGTGACCGGCTACATCCTCGCGAACGTCATCATCATGCCCATCCTGGGGCTGCTGACCTCGCGGTTCGGGAGGAGGCGGTTCTACCTCGCGTCGGTCGCCGCCTTCACGGTCTCGTCGATGGTGTGCGGGATGTCGGACACGCTCTCGACGATGGTCCTGGCCCGCGCGATCCAGGGGCTCGGCGGCGGGGCGATGATCACGCTGGCGCAGGCGATCCTGCGCGAGACGTTCCCGGCCGAGGAGCAGGGTATGGCGATGGGGCTGTACGGTATGGGGGTGGTGCTTGCTCCCGCCATCGGGCCCACGCTCGGCGGCTGGCTCACCGACGTTCACTCGTGGCCCTGGGTGTTCTTCATCAACGTGCCGATCGGCGCGCTGAATCTCCTGATGATCAGCCGGTTCATCCACGACCCCCCGTACCTGGTACGGGAGAAGGGGCGGATCGACTGGCTGGGTCTGGCACTCATGATCGGGGGTCTGGGGGCGCTCCAGCTGATGCTCGAGCAGGGCGGCCGCCACGACTGGTTCCAGTCGAGCTACATCGTCGCTCTGACGGTCGCATCGGTTGTCAGCCTCCTGCTGTTCGTCTGGAGGGAACTCGCTACGGATCGGCCGGCGGTAGACCTGCGGATCCTCAAGAACGTTTCGTTCGCATCGGCGACGATGATCGGCGGCGTCCTGGGGATGGCGCTGATCGGAAGCATCTTCCTTCTCCCGCTGTACCTGCAGAACCTCCTGGGATTCAGCGCGATGGACGCCGGAGTCGCGATGATGCCGCGGAGTCTGGCGATGGCTGTGCTGATGCCTCTCTCCGGGCGTCTCTACAACCGGGTCGGCGCGCGAACGCTCGTGGCTGTTGGGCTGGTCGTCAGCGCGTTCGGTTTCTGGGATCTGTCCCACCTCACGCTCGACTCCGGGTACTGGGACCTCTTCTTCCCGCAGGTCTGGCAGGGTGTCGGGTTCAGCCTCGTCTTCGTTGCGCTCTCCACGGCGGCACTGGCGACGATCGAGCGGCCGCAGATGACCGCGGCCGCCGGGCTGTACAACGTCGTCCGGCAGGTGTTCGGGAGCATCGGGGTCTCGCTTGCGGCCGCGCAGCTGGCGCGGGGAACCGCGACCAACCGGGCCATCCTGTCGGAGCACGTGTCGATGTACGACCCGGCCACACGCGCCTGGGTCGACCGGGTCGCCGGCGCCATGCAGGCGACGGGCGCAGACGCGGCCGCGGCGCTCCAGCGTGCCCTGGCTCTGCTGGACATTCAGATCCTGAGGCAGGCGGCGGTGCTGGCGTACAACCACATCTTCGCGCTCGCCGCCCTGCTCTTCGCGGCGGCGCTGCCGCTCGTGTTGCTCCTGTCACGCGGGCGGCCGGCGGGAGTCGAAGCGATGGTGGCGGAATAGCGGTCACCGAGCCCGGCATTCGATGGATAGAGATAGGAAGAATTAGATCGATGGACTACTCGACGATGACTCGATTTCCGGGATGGGGAGGCAGGATCCGGCGGATCGGGATGGCGCTGCTGGCCTTCACGCCGCTGATGCTGGGCGCGCGGATGGCCCCGGCACAGGGGGGAACCGCCACGGCGGGCGTCGCCGCAGACCGACTCTCCCTGGCGGAAGCGGTTGCACGGGCGATGGCCGAGGAGAGCGGAGTCCGTCTCGCCGAACTTTCGGTGGAGGAATCCGAGGCGCGGGTCGACGTCGCGCGGGCGGCGCTGCTCCCGCGGATGAGTGCTTCCGCGATGACGGCCAACAGGACGTTCAATCTGTACTCCATGGGGTTCTCGCTGCCGCGGGCGCCCGGCGAGCCGCCGCTGCCGGCGCTCGTCGGCCCCTTCGCCAACGTGGATGCGCGGGTGCACCTGAACCAGGCGCTGTTCGATCCGGCGAGCTACCGGCGGATGCGAGCGGCCAGCGTAGCGGTGGGGACCGACGAAGCGCGGTACGCGGAGGTCCGGGCGGAGGCGGCCCACGAGGCGGCGCTGGCGTACCTCGACGCCTGGCGCGCGGATGCCGTCCTGCAGGCGCGCCGCGCCGATGCCGAGCTTGCCGCGGAGCTGCTGGACCTCGCCGAACGGCAGCTCGAGGCGGGCGTGAGCACCCACATCGATGTGACCCGGGCGCGAACGCAGCAGGTCGCGGCCGCCGGCGCGGTCCTGGTCGCCGAGAACGCGGCGACCCAGGCGCAGATCGACCTCGCGCGCGCGATCGGCGCCGACCCGGCGTCGCGCTTCGTCCTGGGGCCGCCGTTCGCGGAGATCGGGGCTCTCGTCGATCGACTGCCCACCGATCGCGCCCAGTTGCTTGGCCTCGCACTGCGGCAGCGCCCGGAGCTGCAATCCGCGCGCGCCATGCGTGAAGCGGCGGAGGCGACAAGGCGATCGATTCGGGCGGAGCGACTCCCCCGCGTCGATCTGTTCGCCGACTACGGGGTCAGCGGTCTGCACGTGGACGACGCCATCGCAACGCGCCAGATCGGAGTCCAGGTGTCGATCCCGCTGCTCGACGGGCTCGGCCGCGAGTCGCGGATCGCCGAACAGAGTGCAGCGGTCCGGGCGGCCGCGGTCCTGGCCGATGAGGCAGTCGACCAGGTCACCGCCGAAGTCGACGCCGCGATGCTCGACCTCCAGACCGGCCAGCAGCGTTGGCGGATTGCCGAGGAGCGTCTGGGCCTGGCCGAGGAAGAGCTCGCTCAGGCGAGGGAGCGCTTCGAGAACGGCGTTGCCGGCAACTTCGAGCTGATTCAGGCGCAGCTGTCCCTCAATGCCGCTCGCGACGCCGAGATCGAGGCACGCTACGACATCGCCGCCGCACAGGCGAGCCTGGCAAAGGCCGTCGGCGTGCTGACGGATCTGGCGTCCGACCAGTAGGGCCGAAATATCAACGGGATAGAGATCGATACATGGCGAACGTTAGAACGACCCAATCTGCCGCGGCCCGGCGGCCGACCGGCACGAGCGACGATAGCCCGCCGGCCGGGTTGATCGCGACCGGCGACCGGCGCAGGCGTCGGTTAATGCTGATGCTGGCTGTAGTGTCCCTGCTGGTCGTCGGTTTCGGCGCGCGCACATGGTACCTGGGCCGCACGCGAATTCACAGCGACAACGCGCAGGTGGAGGGTCACATCACTCCGGTGCTCTCCCGCGTGGGGGCGTACATCGCCGAGGTCCGGGTGACCGACAACCAGCGGGTCCAGGCGGGGGATACGCTCGTCGTGCTCGACGACCGTGAACTGCTGGTGCGGCTGGCCCAGGCAGAAGCAGAGCTGAGCGCCGCCCTGGCGATGGTGGGAGACGATGGCGACGGCGGACAGGCCAACGCCCGGGTACGCGCCGCCCAGGCCGCGGCCGCCGCTGCAGAGGCGGCGGTACGGCAGATGGAGGCGACGGCGTCACGCGCCCGGGCCGACCTGGCCCGCCTGGAACCCCTCGCGGAGCGCAACATCGTCAGCCAGCAGCAGCTCGATGCCGCCCGCGCCGCGGCCACCGCCGCCGAGGCACAGCTGCTCGCGGCACGTCAGAACGCGATCGCGGCGCGCAATCAGATCACGTCGGAATCAGCCGGCGTCACCTCGGCGAACGCGCGCGTCGAGGCGGCACGCGCGGCCCGCGACCAGGTCTTGCTCGAACTGTCCTACACACGGGTCATCGCGCCGCGCTCCGGGATCGTCAGCCGGCTGAACCTCGAGCCGGGTCAGCTCGTCTCCCCCGGGCAGCCGCTGATGTCGCTGGTGCCGCTCGACGACGTCTGGGTGGTCGCCAACCTCAAGGAGACGGAGATCGCTGATGTGAAGCCGGGCGACCCGGTCGAGTTCACCGTCGATGCATACGGAAGCCACGTCTTCCACGGCACTGTCGAGAGCCTGAGCCCGGCGACCGGCGCGAAGTTCTCGCTCCTCCCGCCGGACAATGCGACCGGCAACTTCACGCGCGTGGTCCAGCGGATTCCAGTCAGGGTTCGGGTCGACGATGGTGCCGACGAGGCGCACCCGCTGCGGCCCGGGATGAGCGCGAAGGTCGTGATCTCAACGCGATCGAGCTGAGGGCGAAACTGGTCGGGCTGGCGACGTGCGCAGTGCCCGAGAACGCCGAGAGGGTCTCGCAAGCAGGGGCCGGGCATAACGCACAGGATACGTGGAGCGCTCCGGCGAATGCGTTCGCCTCAGTGAAGCAAAGGACGGCGGGCTAAGGAAAATACCCGGTAACTCGATCCATACTGGATCGATACGGAGCCTTCTGTCAGCGGACGAGTTCTTCCCGCGTCGTCATCTCGCTTTCGCCGGCAACCGTCGCCGCCCCCTCCCGCCAGCCATGCCCTTGTAGTCGTTTCGTCAGATCACTGATCCCACAGGGCAGTTCGCGGCGACTCTCTCGCGGGCGGGCTCCCAGCCAGCTGGTGGTATGCGTCCGCCGGAGGATGCTCCTCGAGGCGTAAGCACGACTCGCAGGGGGTGCAGCTTTCGAGGATCGGTGCGGTGCTCGACACCGGCATCGCGGCTTCCGATCGCCCTCCATGCCGGTCGCTGGACCGTTCCAGCGCTCCCCCGCGCCCCGCAATCGAGGCGAGTGCCCCGCGCTTGCACCTCGGGTACGGCGGCTGACAATGGACCCGCCCGAGCCTGTTACGACCCGCCCATCGTTATCGTCGCCGAGAAGTTCGCATCCGCCGTCGAAGCGGAGCAGCCGTTGGGCTCCGGGTAGCACGAAGGATTCCACACCGATGCGTCGGCCTGCACGATGTAGAAGCCCGGCTCCAGCACGCCGCTCTTCTGCACGGTGGGGTTCTCACCGAACAGGGCCTCCGGTGTGATCTCCTCGATGTGTGGGTAAGGACGCCGACCCTCCACGCGGGAGAAGTTCACACGGGCATCCGCGACGGCCACCCCGGTCGCTCCGGAACCGCCGACCGTCGCCTGGAACGAGTATGCGGCCGGCCCATCGACGACCTCGACGACCATCCAGGCCATGGTACGCGCGATCGATTGCCCTACCCATGGCTGGCAAGCTCATGGAGATTACTCGCGACGCGGCGGAGCTGAACCATCAGGCCTTCCACAACCTGTAGTTCTTCTCGAGATAGTGGGGCACCGATCCCGTTGTCGCCTTCCGCTATGGCGAGCTCGACCAAGAAGCGGCTGGCGCTCCGGTTCGCGCGCTCGGCCCGGGCGAAGATCTCTCGCTTCTCCGCTTCCGTGCACCGAACGGGAAACCCGGTCGGGTATCGTCCTCTTTGGCGGCTTTCGACGTGAGACGTGTCGGGAATGACCATGCGACCTCAACGAGCTTGGTCGTGATCGCCGCTGCATTGGCGCGCATCCGGAGGGACGCGCTACGGAGTCGGTCTCCTCAGTTGGAGTACCAGCTGATTCGGAGCGCCGTTCTAAGGGGCGCTCTGTCACCATGACGGTCGAACCGCGACAGCCACCGGCGCCTCTCCAAGGCGGTGGATGCCATCGCTACTTCGGATTTTCTTCGGGTAAATTCCGCGCGTGGAGACGAACGCGACATGGACCCGGATCAGAGATCTGCTGGGCAGGGATCCGACTCGAATCGAGGAAGAGTTGGCGATCCATCTCATCCGCACCGGTCGCCTACATACAGTGGAGGAGGTGATCTTCGGGAAGCGGCTGTTCACCTGCCCCATCGGCGCGCTGACGCCCGTAGCCGACCTCATCCTGGAGAAGTGGAACTCGATGGAGCGGACGCACCAGGACGCCCTTCGGTCGCAGCTCCAGGGCCTTCTCTGGCGCATTCGAGATCGCGAGGTGTCCGAGCCGGGTTCGAATCGTACGGTTGGTATCGACCTGGATGTGGAGACGATACTGCGTGGGATCAAGCTCGCCTCCGGCGTCTGGAGTGAGCTCGATTCTGAGCAACGTCAGCGGATACGGATGGCTCTGCAGAGCTTTCGAGCCTCGGCGGCAGCGATGAAGGAGGCTCGGCGGCAGAGGCGACGTGCTGACTCTTGACACATCAAACCTTGTTGATGTATTATGGATCCCATGAAAGCGATCGACACGAACCCGACCCAGGTCGCGCGCTGGTTCCACGCGCTCTCAGACGAGACCCGCCTTCGCATCATCGACATCCTGCAGCGGGGAGAGTGCTGCGTCTGCGACCTGCAGGATTCCGTCGGCGCTGCGCAGTCCCGGCTCTCGTTCCACCTCAAGGTCCTTCGCGAGGCCGGTCTCGTGAACGATCGGAAGCAGGGGCGCTGGAACTTCTACTCCCTCCGCCCCGAGGTGCTCGACGAGATGGCCGCGTACCTCCAAGAGCGGAAGCCTGACGAGAACGCGTGGGGTACCTGCGCGTGTGGAGACGCCCACCCGGGGGAGTGCTGCGCCTGAGCACTTCCTTTTTTTTCGCCCGATCCATCAACCTTTCTTGATTAGCGAGACACCATGAGCAACAGCATGCGGGAGATCGTTCGGGAGCGCTACGGGCAGGCGGCGCTTCGGGTGGTGCAGGGGCAGGAAAAGACGTCGTGTTGCGGGACGGGCGGAAGCTGTGGATCGACGGATCCCATCACCCGGGATCTCTATGACTCCGTGAGCACGGCCGAGCTCCCGGAGGCGGCGGTCCTGGCCTCGCTCGGGTGCGGCAATCCCACGGCTCTCGCCGAGCTGAAGGAGGGGGAGGTGGTGCTGGACCTCGGCTCCGGCGGGGGGATCGACGTTTTGCTGTCCGCGAAGCGAGTAGGCCCCACCGGCAAGGCGTACGGGCTGGACATGACCGACGAGATGCTCGACCTCGCTCGCCGGAACGCGGACGCGATCGGCGCGACCAACGTGGAGTTCCTGAAGGGGCACATCGAGGAGATCCCGCTCCCCGACAACAGCGTCGACGTGATCATCTCGAACTGCGTGATCAATCTCTCGGCAGACAAGGGTCAGGTGCTGAAGGAGGCGTTCCGCGTTCTCAAGCCGGGTGGCCGCTTTGCGGTGTCGGATGTGGTCGTCAACGGCCAGGTGCCCGCCGAGATGCGCCGGTCAATGGAGCTCTGGGTCGGATGTGTCGCAGGGGCGCTGGAGGTCGGCGAGTTCGAGGGGATGCTCAGGGAGGCGGGATTCAAGGATCCGTCGATCGAGGCCACGCGCGTCTACCAGGTCGAGGATGCCCGCTCCTTCCTGGAGGAGGCCGGGCTCGATGTCGAGGCGTTCGGCGAGGCAGTGGACGGGAAGATCATGGCTGCCTTCGTACGCGGCACCAAGCCCATCGACGTGGCGACTGCCGCCGCCGAAGTCACCGCCGGCGCCTGCTGCGCACCGGGCTGCTGCTCCTGAAGAAGGATGAACACGGTCCTCCGGCCTACGCGGCCGGGGGACCTTCCGGAGGTGCTGGCCACCTGCTTCGGGAAGTGAAGCTCCCCACGGGCTGAAGGCGACCTCACCGCGCGCTTGAGGATGCAACCCAAGCTAACGACATCGGGGTTTCAAACCCCAAACGAACCTGAGAATTGTATGCGCTACGCCCTCATCTCCGACATCCACGCGAACCTGCCGGCGCTGGAAGCGGTGTTGAACGACATCTCTGCCCGGCCGGGCATCGAGGCCACCTACCACTTGGGCGACCTGGTGGGCTACGCCCCCTGGCCGAACGAGACGGTGGCGCTGCTGAAGGGGTTCCGCATAGCGGGCATCGCCGGCAACTACGATTCGACGGTGGCGAACGACTACAAGCACTGCGGCTGTAAGTACGAGGACAGGCGCCAGGAGGAGCTCTCGCACCTCTCCTACGGCTGGACGCGCCAGCACGTCTCGAAGGAGACCAGACTCTTCCTCGGCCAGTTGCCCTTCCGCCTCGACCTGCGACCGAACGGCGGCCACACGTCCGGGCCGAGAGTCACCCTCGTGCACGGCAACCCGGTGCTCAACACCGTCTACTGGACGGAGGACCGGCCGGACTCCTTTTGCCTTAAGATGGCCGAGCAGGCCGGACTCTCGAAGGGCGACGTGATCTGCTTCGGTCACACCCACCTGCCCTGGTATCGGGAGATCGAGGGGATTCACTTCGTGAACACGGGCAGCGTGGGCCGCCCCAAGGACGGCGACTGGCGCGCGGGCTACGTGATCCTGGATGTCGGGGCGGAGAAGCCGAGCGTGGAGTTCGTCCGCGTGACGTACGACCTGGAAGCGGCGATGGACGCCATCCGGCGCAGCGAACTGCCGGACGACTTCGCCGAGTACCTGCGCACGGGGGGAAAGCCGGCGCCTGCGGAAGTGGACGTGAACGTCGGTTGAGGTGACGGTCCAGCGGGCAACTATTTCGACAGGAGCGGAGTGGATGCGGATCGAAGGGCGTAGGGCAGTCGCAGAAGCGATTGGGACCTACTTTCTCGTGTTGATCGGGCCGGGAGCGGTGATGGTGAACGCCCGAACCGACGGCGTGATCGGTCATGCGGGAATCGCGCTCGCCTTCGCGTTCGTGGTGCTGGCGATTATCTACGCGCTGGGCCACATCTCCGGCGCGCACATCAACCCGGCAGTCACGATCGCGTTCTGGTCCGCGGGCCGCTTCCCCGGTCGTGACTTACCACAATACGTGCTCGCACAGTGCACGGGCGCCCTACTCGCTTCGTTCACCCTTCGCGCGGTTCTCGGCCCTGTTGATTTGCTGGGCGCGACGGTGCCCAGCATCCCCACCGGTGCGGCGTTCGCGGTGGAATGGCTGCTCTCGTTCGTACTGATGTTCGTCATAATGGCGGTAGCCACGGACGAGCGGGTCGCCGACGGTTTCGCTGGAATCGCCGTCGGGCTCACCGTTGGCTTCGACGCGATGATGGGCGGGCCACTCACCGGGGCGTCTATGAACCCTGCGCGCTCGCTGGGGCCGGCGGTAGCGGGCGGTATCTGGGAGGCGCACTGGATCTACTGGGTGGCCCCGGTCACCGCGATGATGGTGGCCGTGCGCGTTTACGAGTTCCTGCGACCCGCCGGAGGACCTGCGGTAGTGCCCTCGGGGGTCACCCTGGGCGTGGAGGGGCCGATCGACGGGACGGGGGGGAGAGTGCGGCGGCGCCAGGAGACCACGCGCAGGTAACGCGGGCGCCCGACGCCATCGGCCTGCGAGTCTTCGTTCAGTGAGAGGCGGGAACCCGCCATTTTCGCGGTCTTTACGAAATCGTCCGCTGTTCCTCTCAATGACGTTCAGGGCGTCGCGTCCAAATCCCGCCGTTCCGCCTGGGAATGAAATCCCTGCAACGATTTGGTTGCAGGGACTTTCGTTTTATCAGCCTGTTTTCGTTCCGCCCAATCCTAGTCTAGCCTGCAGCTAGCGAGTGGCAGGCCGTAAAGCGCTTGCCCGGAGAGGCTCGCCAGTGCGCCAGAACGCCCCGCCCGATCACCGAGTACCTTCATGAGGCGGCAACGCGCTCGTGCGTTCGCCTCGGGACCGATCCGGGTCTAGGGCCACTGGTAAGATGCCATGAACACTGGTCTGCTCCGCGCCCTCCGCATCATCGCCGACGCGCTTCCCCCCGGCTCAAGCGTGACTCTCGAAGGGGAATGGCTTCGTGCGCAGCTCGAAGAGGCGGAGAACGGCGACACCATAGTTGCGCCCGCGAGCCATCAAATGACCGATCTGACCGTCGAGCAGGTCGCCGAAGAGCTCGGTCGCTCCGGCTCCACCGTGCGGGGATGGTTGGCGGCAGCGGAGTTCCCAAACGCCTTCAAGCTCAACCGGCGTGAATGGAGGATTCCGATCTCAGACGTTCGAGCCTTTCTCGATCGGCAGCGTCCCCAGGTCACATCGCAACCCGAAGCACCGCGGGTACGCAGGTCCGCCAGCAGGCAAGACGATCTCGGTTCCTGGAGGCAGCACCTCGAGGTGCGCCGGTAATCCGATGGGTAGGCCACGAAAGGCTTCAGCCCGGATCTACACCCGACTGCGCGGCGGGGAGAAGCGCTATTACGGAGACTTCCGTCTGTGGAAGGACGTGGGCGGCGGGCGCGAGGCGCTGATTCCGAAAGGCTCCGAGCTCGCCACCACCGATCGAGACGAGGCCGAGCAGCTGTACGCTGCCCGAGCCGATCAACTCAACCGCGCGCGGAAGCGAGCAGAGGTCCTCGGCGACACCTTCGAGATCCAGCGCACTGCGGCCTTGAAGGAGTTCGCAGCTCATCACCTCCGCCAGAAAGCAAAGTCAGGCCGAACGACTGAGCAGTGGCTCCAGGTGAGCGAGCAACAGCTCCAAGTCGCAGTCGACTTCTTCGGCGCGAACACCGAACTGCACACGATTCGAGTGCCGGAGGTCCAGGAGTTCGCGAACTGGCTTGCGACCCAGCCCGTGCGAAGGGGGAAGCCGCGAAGAAAGGGAGACCCGCCGAAGCGAACCCTCTCTCCCGGCTCACAGCGGAAATACCTGAACACCCTCTCCAACCTCTTTCGTCGGGCCCAAGCCGAGAATGTCGTCCCAGTAGGGCACAATCCCGTCGCCGCCATGTTGGAAAAGCCAGTAGCCGCCCGAACGGAAGCGCAGTGGTTGGAGGTCCACGAAGCGGCGCTGCTGTTGGAATCCGCCCGGACGTTCTCGTCGAAGCGCCCCGACGTCGCGCTTCCGTTTGCATACCCGCTGATCGCCACGTTCATGCTTACCGGAGGCCGAGAGTCGGAGATCCTCGGTCTTGAAGTGAAGGACGTGTCCTTCGATAGGCACACGATCAGCTTCCGGCCGAACCAGTGGCGCCGCCTCAAGACGCTCACCTCCCATCGGACCGTCCCGCTCTTTCCGCAGCTAGAAGAGATCCTCCGGGAGTACCTGTACGGAGGTGAATACCCACTCGTCACCGGACTCCTCTTCCCCTCCCACCGCTCCGAGAGGCCGGCGATGCTCACCGACTGGCGGAAGACCCTCGACTCAATTGCGGCGAGGGTCGGTTGGGAGCCGGGCCAGGTCCGCTCAAAGATGTTCCGCCACGGCTACTGCGCCGCTCGGCTCCAGACGCTGGACAATGGGGCTCCAATCTCCGTGTATACCGTCGCAAAGGAGCTCGGTCACGGCGGCGACTCGATGGTGAAGCGGGTGTACGGCCACCTCGGCACCGTCCGCCATCGCTCCGAAGTGGTGGAGTTCCGAGTTGAACAGCACCTTGAGCGATTGCGAGGGCGACTAGGCTAATACCTGCAGGTCCAGAGGTCGGAGATCACCCTGAGTCCACTGAAAGCCCAACAGGCGCCATCCTGATCGAACCGACTTCTGCACGATAATCAGGAGTGGCTCGGGGGTTAGATAGGCCAAGCTATTGCTGATGGTGGACATTGCGCGCCGGTCCATCACGCTAGGGCCGACTGGCCAAGGGTGCGAGTGCCACTCCCCGAGGTAGTCGCTTTCGCCGCCGGTCGTTTCGAAGATGCTGTTCACCATCCCCTGAGTAAACTCGCCGTCGCGACGGAAAGTCGAGAGCTGTTCTTCGGCGTCAGGACCAGCATGCGTGGCATGGGTGACGACCCAGCCCTCGGGTGACGCACGGCCGACGAGAACTCCACCGGTTTCTCGTGGGGCCTTTTCCCGTCCGAGGCGAATCATCAACTCCGCTACGTCAGCGGAGATCCGCAACCGTGCGCGCTTCCTCACGCCGCGGCTCTGCCGCAAGCAGTACATAAGACCTTGGTCCACGTGAAGCCGTGTGTCCCTTCGCACGTCAGCGCTCCGGTGCCATCTGGGAGCGGCTCATGAACCAGCAGCAGATGGTTCCGCGAGTCGACGTCACCCCGGAGGATCCGAAGGGCCGCGCGAGCCGCCGCGTTCGCAGTCGCGTCGATGTCCACCGCCGACGCCTGCACCGTTGGCGTTCCGCACCCCGTTTCGATGAAGTCTCCCTCATTTCCCGTTGGGACGATGGGGTAGCCGTCGGTCGATACGAGCGCCGTGTGGCATAGTAGGCAGGGGTCGATCGGCGGCCGGACGATGATCACCTGACCTATTGCCGCCCGCCGCTGGGTGAACGTGTAGACCACCGGCTTCCCGGCGCGGAGGGCGAGTTCGTTCACCAGCAGGCTGAAGGTTTCGTGAGTGGTCGCATCGACCACGACATCCGCCTCACCGATCCAGGTCCCCAACTCCTCAGGGTCCCATGACTCGAATTCGGGGACGACGGTGCAATCGGGCGCGTGCTGTTGGATCTCCAACATCGTAGCGGATGTCTTCGGCTGCCCGATGCTCAGCAGCCCTGCCTGGTGCCGGACTGCGTTCGTGGGCCGCACTCGGTCCCCATCCACAACGCGCATCCACGGGACGCCAGCCTTCGCCAGCAGCATCGCGACCGAGCTCCCGAGCGCGCCGATCCCCAGCAGCAGCACCTTCTTCCCGCCGAGGGTCTCAGCGATGTGGCCGGTGCGGCGCATTAGGTCCTCCCGGCCACATGGTGCGGTCTCGTAGGAGAAGATCCTGTTGTTCTCTAC
>CAZJEH010000025.1:0-28023 GCA_964544905.1 uncultured Gemmatimonas sp. | reverse complement strand
GTGGTTGTGCGTCTCCTGCTTGCCTTCGGACTGGTCTTCGAGATGCCGATGGTAATCCTCGCGCTCACCGCGCTGGGGCTGGTGACGCCCGAGTTCCTCGCGGCGAAGCGGCGGCACGCGCTGGCGGCCATCACCGTCGTCTGTGCGCTGATCACCCCTGGTGACGTCATCACGCTCACCATCATGATGATCGTGCCGCTGGTCTTCCTGTACGAGATCAGCATCGCGCTCGCGAAGGTGGTGGTCCGCAAGCGCAGGATCGCGCCGGCTACCGCGGAGGGATAGGCGTACTGCGGTGTCTACGTTCAACGGTCTGGTCGACGGCTTCCGCGCGCGCTCCGGCGACGTATCCTTCCTGGATCGGTTGGACGACCTCCGGGCGCGCCTCATCGCGTCGCTCCTGGTCGTCACTGTGGCGACCGGGGCTGGCTTCTGGGTCGCGATGACCTACGATGTTCTCGGCATCTTCACGGCCCCGGTAGAGCCATTCCTGGCCGGCGAAAAGCTGAAATACCTGAGCCCCACCGACCCGTTCTTCATCACGCTCAAGCTCGCGATCTGCATCGGGCTGGCACTGGCTCTTCCCTACCTCGTGTCGCAGCTCTGGAGGCTCCTCGCACCGCTGATGCTACCGGACGAGCGGCGGCTGGCGGTGCCGGGGATCCTCGGAGCGGTCGTGCTCTTCGCCATCGGGGTAGTGTTCTGCTACTACGTCGTTCTGCCGGTGATGCTGCGGTTCACGATGGGCTTCCAGCCTGAAAGCCTGGAACAATGGCTGGTCGTGGACCGGTATCTGAAAGTGGTCCTCAGGCTGCTGCTGGCGTTCGGGCTGGCGTTCGAACTGCCGATCGTCATCCTCCTCGGCACCGTGCTGGGCATCCTCACGCCGCAGTGGCTGTCTTCCAAGCGGCGTCACGCCGTCGCCGCGTTTACCATCGGGGCAGCGTTCGTGACACCGCCTGACATGAGCAGCATGCTCCTCCTGCTCGTTCCGCTCATCCTGCTGTACGAGGTGAGCATTCTGATGTGCAGGCTGGTGGTCGCCCGGCGTCCGGCGCTCGCCGAAAGCGCGGAGGGATAGTGCGCGTCTGGCGGGTTCTGCCGCTGCTCGTCATGATCTTTGCCGGCGTGCGTCCGCTCGCGGGCCAGGTTCCGGCGGATAGCGCGGCCGCGGATACAGTTTCCCCCGGAGCGCCTGCCGACACCCTTCAAGCGGAGCCGGGCGATTCCATCGCGCGCGCGGACTCCGCCGCGGCGGGCCCTCAGCTCGACGCTCGCGCCGACTCCATCCTGCGTCTCCTCCGCCAGCTGCCCGGCTACACCGTCACCGAATACCAGGGCGAAAGCGCGTCGTATCGGGCGGAGACCGGGACCCTGCAGCTGGAAGGCAACGCGAGCGTCACCCGCGGTACCGACCAGCTGACTGCGGACACGATCATCTACCTCGACTCGGTCGACCTCGTCATCGCCCGCGGCAACGCACAGGTACTCGGTCAGGAGCAGCCGATCACCGGCGACACCCTGTACTACGAGATCGATCGGCGGCGGGCGACGGCGATCGGCGCGCGGACGCAGGTCACCGAGAGCGCCACCTGGTACGTCACCGGAGACGTCACACTGGAGGGCGAGAACCGGCTCTTCGGGCGCGAGGCTCATTTCACCAGCTGCGACCTCGAAATCCCCCACTATCACTTCGAGGCCGACGAGGTGATGATCATTCGGAATCGCATCCTGGTAGCTCGTCCCGCGCGTCTCTATTTCGGGGATGTGCCGGTTGCGGTCCTGCCGTTCATCGTCCAGAGCCTGGAGCAGGGCCGGCGGAGCGGCTTTCTCACACCGCGCTTCGGCCTGAACGACATCGTCCGCGCCTCTTCCGGCTATACCCGCCAGGTCTCCGACGTCGGGTTCTACTGGGCGATCAACGACTATCTCGGCGCGCTGGCGAGCATGACCTGGCGAAGTGGCGCGTACACCTCGCTACTGGGCACTCTCGACTTCAACTGGAGGCGGCAGTTCCTGAGGGGCAGCGCGACCGTCGAGCGCTACTGGCAGGCTACGGGCAGGCGAGAGCTGAGCCTGGCCGCACAGGGGTCGTGGCAGCCGGACGAGCGGACCAGCATGAACCTCAACGCTCGATACGCCTCGTCGTCGGGTTTCATCCGTGACGTGAGCTACGATCCGACTCAGGTCATCCAGAACCTGAACTCGAGCCTGTCGATCTCCCGCGACCTCGGCTGGGCGCGGGTGGCGCTGGGTGGAGACCGCCAGCAGTCGATAGCCAACGGCGACGTCACGATGACGCTGCCGACGTTCAGCTTCTCGCCGAACGCCATCACCCTGTTCCGGGCGCCCACGCCCGAGAGCGCCCGCTGGTACAACAACATCAACATCACCCCGGGTTCGATCTCGGGTACGCGATCGACGAGCGACTACGCCGACAACATCCGCACTCGACGACAGGACCGGGCTACTACCCAGCTGAGGGCGGGGCCTTCCATCTCCATCGGGAATTTCTCGTTCAGCACGAGCGCCGGCTTCGACCGCACGGAGATCGACGAAGCCTCCGGCGTCGACACCCTGGGGGTGCCCGTCAACCTCCCCGGTTCGGAGCGTGATCAGGCGAACTGGTCGGCGAGCGCGAGCTACCGGATCCCGCTGATCGGGACGACCAGCGTCGCGCCGGCGATCTCCTGGCGTCAGGAACTCGTGCGGGACACACTGAGCGACGGTGAGCTGGTCGGATCGCCCGTGCGGATGAGCTTCGGTGCGTCGCTGAGCACCGACCTGTACGGGTTCTTCCCGGGCTTCGGCGACTTCACCGCGATCCGTCACCGATTGTCGCCGCGGATCTCGTACTCCTACGCCCCGCAGACGACCCAGACGCCCCTGCAGGAGCGCGTATTCGGGCAGACGGTCGGCCGCACGCTGAACCAGATCACGTTCGGGGTCAACCAGACGTTCGAGGGCAAGCTGCGCGCCCCGGCCGAGCCGGAGCGGACAACGCCCGCGCCGGGTGACACCCTCGCCGCGGACTCGGCGTCCAGCGTGCTGTCGGCTTCCGCGCCCCCGCAGGCCGACAAGGTGACCCTCCTGTCCATCACGACGAGCTCGTTCGTTTACGACTTCGTCAAGGCGCGCGAGGAAGGAAACGGGTTCACGACCCAGACGGTGAGCAACACGATCAGCTCCGATTACCTTCGCGGCCTGACCGTCCAGATGCAGCACGAGCTGTTCGACAAGAGCGACCTCGATCCCAACGTGCCTGACAACGTCGGCAAAATGGGGCGCTTCTCCCCTCGTCTGACGAGCCTCAGCACCTCCTTCGAGCTGGGTCCCCAGACGTCGATCATTCGCTGGATCGACCGTCTGATCTTCGGCGGGGGCGAGGAGGGCGCAGCCGCGGAAGCCGACGAAACGGAACAGGTCCTCCCGGGACAGCCAGAATCGGTGCAGCCAACGGCGCAGGGGCAGGGAGCGTTCACCGGCAATCCGATGGGTACCGGCGGGGGGCCGTGGCGGGTCAGCGCGTCGTACTCGCTCACCAGATCGCCGCGGGTCTACGATCCGAGTGGGCTTCGCGACGACCGAACGAGCCAGACGCTGGCGGGCAACATCTCCTTCCAGCTCACACCGAACTGGTCCGTCAACTGGAACACCAGCTACTCGCTCGACATGGGCGAGTTCGCGACCCACCACCTGAACTTCTCGCGCAACCTGCACGAGTGGCAGGCCAATTTCAGCTTCTATCAGACCCCGAACGGCAACACCGGCTTCGAGTTCTTCGTCGAGCTGATCCACAACCGCGATCTGCGGTTCGACTACCGCGAGCACAACCTGGGGATCGACCGCCCGAACCGCTGACGTCGCCCTCCCGATTCGGAAGCGGATCCCAGGGGGCAGCCTTCCGCATTCCTCCTCGCTTTTTGTATCGCTGGGCTTCGCCGATGCTCGGATAGGGCGAAGAACGCGACTCTCACAATCCCTCTGCCCGCTTTCTCCGTGAGAACATCCGTTTGGGTCCGTCCAGCGGGCGGCCGTGGGGGTGTCGCATCCAGTGGACGGTGGACCCCTCCCCGCCCGCGGCGGCAGGCGAGCTAAGTAATGTCGTAGTAAAGCGATATATGATCGGCTCCGGGCGGTATCACAGTTGCCTTGATTCCACCTGCGGGTACACGCGCAAGTGCCGACGGAAGGCGAACATGAACAAGCTGAAGAAGTTGCCGGTCATCTGGGCGGTCGCGCTGACAGCCGCGTGCGACGCCGTCCAGGTGCTGGATCCGGGAGACGTCAACGAGCCGCGCGACCTTCAGGCCGTCTACTCGTGGGAGCTCGAAGGATGGAACGAGGGGGACGTCATCGGCTACTCGGTCGTGAGGCTCTCCTGGGCTCTGCCCTCGCGGTTCAATGGAGAAGTGTTTCGGGTCTACGCACGCCGCGGATCCGGACCCTACAGTCTGATCGCCACGGTCACCTCCTGCTCCGACGGGCTGTGCCGTTACGACGATACCAACATCGCCTCGGGCAACTCCTACGACTACTACATAGCGACCTTCGACGAGCGGGCCGGTAGCGAGCTCGCGACGAGCAACGCCATCCGGGTGAACGTGCCGTCGCAGACGAACGTGAGCGTACCGACGGCGCCGACGGCCATTTCGCTGGATCGGGGAGTGTACCTGCGGTGGCAGGGGGCGAGCGGGATCGAGCGGTACTTCATCGTTGTCCAGACCGAAGACGGCTCCAGCTATCAGATCGGGGAGACGGATGGCGAGACGTTCTTCGATGGCCGGGTCGAGAACGGACAGCGATACCGCTACTACCTGGCGGCGATGAACCAGCACGGGCACGTGAGCTCACTCAGCCAGCCGGCCAATGCCTATCCGCGTCCGGATTACCACGCCGACATCGTGTATGCGTACGGCGACCGTCCTGCCCAGAGCGGATTCCGGTTCGTCGAATCGGAAACGCAGGACCCGATCGTCTCGGGCGACTCGCCCAGCGCTCACTGGCGGCTTGAGGAAGTCGGGGGCGAGTTGAGGATCCGCCCGCTCGGAGGCGCGACCATCACGGCGGGCGTGTTCACGACCCAGCTCAGTTGTGGACCGGGGAGCGATGCGGATTGCGAGGACGTGCGCGTCGCCCCGGCTCCGAACGCGTTCGGTAGTGCAGCGGTGCCGGTCGGCACCGGCTACACCTACGTCCTGCGGGTCACGGGGACCGACAACGCGACGCACTATGCGAAGCTGAGGGTACAGGGCGCATCCGTCGATGCAAACGGCGATCGGCTGATCGTCTTCGACTGGGCGTACCAGTTGCGGGCCAACGAGCCGACCCTCAATCGTCAGTTCTGAGGGCTACGCGTGGTCACGGGCCGGGAATGAGGGACCGGTGGCGTGGGGCCAGACGTCGGCTCCACGCTGCTGACTTGGGCCGCACCTGGCGGGAAGGCCGACGGAAATCACGGATGAACGGAGTCGGGAACATTATTCTCCGACTTCCCTAATAAACCGCGGCAATTCCACCTTGCAGCAATGCGTCTATCGATCACCTTAGGGACTGGACGATTTCAGTCGCTGGGTCCGTCGGGCCTCGGACGCGCCGACCTGGACCGCCTCGCCGCCTCCCGTCAGGAGGAAGAAGGACGGTGGCGCAGGGCGAGTTCCATGGGGGTGATCGGCACCGTCATCCTCCACTTCCTGCTGTTCTTGCTGTTCCGCGGCGTCACCGTGCGTCCACAGGCGCCGACCGCCGCGGCCGGTCCGGCGATGGGCGACATACGCCCGGCGGGCGGCGGGTCCGGCCTGACCATGGTCGACGTCAGACCGCAATCCGCCCCGCCGCCCACGGAAATGGTGACCGAGCCCGTCGTCGTCCCCGAGGAAGTCGTCGTGCCCGAAGAGGTTGTGATCGAGCCGGTGGAGATCGCGGAGCCTGAGCCGGTCACCGCCCCCGAACCGGCGCCGTCCATGCCGGGTGAAGGGGGACCGGGACAGGGCGGTGAGGGCGGGCAGGCGATGGGTCCAGGCGGTGGCGGTGCAGGGGAAGGTGGGGGCGGCGACTCGGAGGGCGGCGCATCCCGCATCATCCCGCCGACTCCTCGTGGCGTGTTCATCCCGCCGCCGGGACGACCCAACAGCGCTCGCGGCCAGGAGATCACCGTCTGGGTATACGTGACCGAGGCCGGCCGGGTCGACCGGAGCTCGGTTAAGCTTGATCCCCCGACCTCCGATTCTCGCTACAACCAGCGGTTGATCCAGAGCGTCGCGGAATGGGTCTTCGATCCGGCGACTCAGGACGGACGCGCTGTCTCCGTGTGGTATCCCTTCCAGATCATCCTGTAGTGTCGCTGGCCCTTCCGCCGTCTCCGCGAATTCTCATCGTGATGATGAGCGCGGTGGGAGATGCGGTTCACACCCTCCCCGTCGTCACCGCACTGAAGCGCCACGATCCAGGCGCGCACATCACCTGGATCCTGCAGCCGGGGCCGGCAGCGCTGGTCAGCGGCCACCCGGACGTGGACGAGATCATCCATTTCGACCGCAAGCGCGGCTGGCGGGCGTTTCTGGACATCCGGAGGCGACTGGCGGATCGGGAGTTCGATATCGCGCTCGCCCTCCAGGTCTACTTCAAGGCGAGCGTCGTGCTCAGCTTCGCCCGGGCACCCATCAAGCTCGGGTTCGATCGCAAGCGCGCGCGGGACATGAACTGGTTGTTCACCAATCGGCGGATCCCGGCGCACGCCCCTCAGCACGTCCAGGATCAGTACTTCGAGTTTCTGGAGTACCTGGGTGTCGATCCGTATCCGCTCGAGTGGAAGCTGGGGCCGACGGAGTACGAGGTCGCTCGATACTCCGATGTGCTGGATGCCGATGAGCGCCCCCTGGTGGCCCTGGTCGTGGGAACCAGCAAGCCCGCGAAGGAGTGGCCCGCGGAGCGATATGCTGAGCTCGTCGACCGGCTGGCGGAGCGGGGGATCAGGACGGCGATCGTCGGGGGCCGCTCGGAGCGGGAAGTGGCGGCGGCCCATACCGTCGAGCGGCTGGCCCGGACGCCACCGCTCGACCTCCTGGAGTGGGACCTGCGCAAACTGGTGTACGTGCTCTCCAAAGCTGACGCGCTGGTCAGCCCGGACACCGGCCCGCTACACATCGCCGTCGCCCTGGGGACCCCGTCGGTCGCGCTGATGGGGTACACCAACCCCAAGCGCGTCGGCCCGTACCGCCGGTTCCACGACCTGCTCATCGACGCGTACGGTGACCCGGGGGAGGACTACCCGGTCTCGCACCACTACCGCGAGGATCGGATGTCGCGGATCTCCGTCGACGAGGTGGTGGCGAAGGTGGAGCTGGCACTCACCCGCTATCCACGCGGCTCCGCGAGGGGCCAGCCGGTTCCGTAGCCTGCCGCGATCGCCGACCAGTCGTCGTTCGACAAGTCGATGCCCAGCTTCCGCGCCGAGCGAGCCATCCGCAGAAGGTTGCGGCGCCGGGCGGGCGTCGGTGCCGGACCTTCGTAGCTCACCGCCCGGTCGAAATCCAGCAGTACGATCCCGCCGTCTTCCGTCACCAGGATGTTCCGCAGGTTGAGATCCGGGTGCGCTATGCCCGCCTCGTGCATGCGCCGGATCTGTTCTCCGATCCGCTCGAACACTGTCCTACGCTCCACGTGCTCCCGCGCCAGCCAGTCGGGCAACTCAGCCGCCGAGGGTATCCACAGCGTCGCGAGAACCGCGCGATAGCCGATGGTCGCCGGATGTTCGGCCGCCGCGAGCACCAGGGGGATACTGACACCCGCGCGCCTCGCCCGCTCCGTGGCGGCCAGCTCGGCGAAGGCTCGATGCCCGGCGAAGTAGCGATCGCGGTTGATGTGACGGAGCAGGCCACCCCGATGGTAGCGGCGCACCAGCGCGTGCGTCCCCGTTCCGCCCAACGGGACGATGGGATGCGGCGCGCGTCCACCCTTCGAGCGCCTGGCGCCGTCCGGGACCCGTAAGCCGGCCAGGAACTCGGCGTGCGCCTGGTATCCGTCGCGAACGAGGACTCGTGCCCCCTCGATATCCATCGTGACGAAGTCGCCCAGGTTCAGCCGGTCGATGTACTGAAGCCAGTCCATGGCGCGAATACAGGCGGGAGAGGGTGAGAAAGGCGGGAAGGTCGGGATCGCCGTCGATGCGGTCAAGCAGCCCGGACGGATGCGGTTTGAAGGAGTATTTCAGCACGCGGCGGATGGCGCCTCGGTACGCGATTGGAACGGGAACCGCTGCGACCGCGGGAACCTCACACGCGTTCCGACCAGCTGCAGATCGGGCGGGCTGAAAGGTGCAGCCAGTTTTCAGAGACACTACGGACGTGCAGCCAGTCGGCGAGGTGCCGGGAATGGTGCCGTAAACCACCCGGCCGGCGGGACGTCAGCAAGGTTCGTCTCGGGCGAGAGCGGTTGCGACGATCGATCGTGACGTGCATGGCCGCGGGTGAAGGCGCGATGGTACGCCCTCTCACACCCTCCTGCCGGACATGCGCGCTCGTTCGCCGAGGGGCGGCACCGGTGGGTGGCAGGTCGTTCTGCGCTCTTCGCCGCCGCCCGTCGCGGTTGATATACATCCTTGTGGCCGATAGCTTTCGGCCATGCCTGGAGCCCAGAAACGCCTGCTCTGGATCGACGACGAGATCGAGCTGCTCCGCCCCCACCTCCTCTTCGTGCAGGGGCGTGGCTACCTCATCGACGCGGTCGCCAACGGCGACGACGCGATCGAGATGGTCCGCCTCCACCCGTACGACCTCATCCTCCTGGACGAGCAGATGCCCGGCCGCACGGGGATGGAGGTGTTCGACGAGCTACGGCGCGTCGACCCCCTCGTCCCCGTGGTCATGGTCACGAAGAGCGAAGAGGACCGTACCATGACCGAGGCGATCGGCCGGCGGGTGGCCGAGTACCTGGTGAAGCCGGCGTCGCCGCGCCAGATCCTGTCGGTGGTGACCCGGCTGCTCGAAGGGGACAGCATCCAGCAGCAGCACGTCGCACGGGCCTTCACGACCCGTTTCCGCGAGCTGGACAACGAGCTGGCCGCCGAGCGGGACTGGCGGGATTGGGCGGAGAGGTACGCCGAGCTCGTCGACTGGGAGTTGCGGCTTCGCGACGCGGGCGAAATCGGACTGCTGGCGTCGCTGGAAACACTGCTCGACCAGTTCCGGCGCGAGTTCGGGCAGTTCGTCGTCGACCGCTACGGCGGCTGGGTGAACGATCCGAACGCCGACCGTCCTCCCCTGTCCATCGACCTGGTCCCGCAGTTCCTTTCGCCGCTGCTGGGTGAGGACCGGCACGTTCTCTTCATCGTGATCGACTGCCTCCGCCTTGACCAGTGGCGTTCGATGCTGCCCCTGATCAGCGGTGTGGCGGAAGTCGAAGAGGCGCTGTACTACTCGATCCTGCCGACCGCTACCCCCTACTCGCGGAACGCGATCTTCTCCGGACTCTTCCCCGACGAGATCGCCCCCCTCTACCCGGACTGGTGGAAGCGCGATTCGGAGAGCAGCCTGAACGCGTTCGAGGACGAGCTGTTCCGGACGCTGATCGCCCGCGAGAAGGGACCGCGGCTGCCCGTCCACTACGAGAAGGTGTTCAACGCCGCCGACGGCGAACAGGTTCTCCACCGGCTCCCGGCGTACTTCTCACAACCCGGCGTCACGGCGATCGTCTTCAACTTCGTCGACATGCTGACGCACGGCCGATCGGAGTCCGCCGTGCTGCTGGAGGTCGCGAGGGACAAGGAGGCGTTGAGGGCCCTCACGCGGCAGTGGTTCGAGCGGTCGGAGGCACTCACCGCCGTTCGCGAGGCCGTTCGCGCCGGCGTCTCGGTGCTGATGACGACCGACCATGGGTCCATCCACTGTCATCGCCCGGTGACCGTCTTCGCGAAGCGGGACGCCACCCAGAACCTGCGGTACAAGTTCGGCGACGACCTGCGGGCCGAGGACCCATCGCTCGTCTTCGCCGTCAACGACGAGCGCACCCTGCGTTTCCCTCCCGGGCGGAGCACGATGAACTACGTGCTCGGTCGGGAGGACGCCTTCTTCGTCTATCCGACCAAGCTCCGCCAGTACCAGGCCCGCTACCGCGGCAGCTTCCTGCACGGCGGGATCAGTCCGGAAGAGATGATCCTCCCGGTGGCCCTGCTGACGCCTCGATGAGGGTGTACCGCAGGATCCTCGGCTACCTCTGGCCGCACAGGAAGCTGTTCGCGCTGTCGATCGCCGCGATGGTCGTGTTCGCGGCCCTGGATGCCTTCAGCTTCGGGCTGCTGATCCCCTTCCTGGCGGTGCTGTTCGGCGAGGAAGGGACCGGCGGTCAGGCGCTCGGATCGATCGA
Source organism: uncultured Gemmatimonas sp. (assembly GCA_964544905.1). Taxonomy (GTDB): domain Bacteria; phylum Gemmatimonadota; class Gemmatimonadetes; order Longimicrobiales; family Longimicrobiaceae; genus WHSP01. The sequence continues at coordinate 17,661 of CAZJEH010000025.1, read as the reverse complement.
GGGGTGGTTCGGCGACCTGCTGCGCGCGACCGTTGGCAGATTGATCGCAGACGCTCCGCTGATGCACGCGCTGCAGGTGGTTGTTCTGGTCGTCTTCGGGGTGTTCCTGGCGAAGAACGTCGCTCTGTACATCCAGCAGTACACGATCTCCATGCTGGAGGGGCGGGTCACACGCGACCTGAGGAACCACGTCTACGCCCGCCTCATGCGGCTCGACCTCCCGTACTTCCAGCGGACCCGCGCCGGCCAGATCCTGACCCGCCTGACGGTGGACGTCGACCAGCTGCGCACGCTGGTGACCGCCAACCTGGCGAAAGCGCTTTCGTCCGCCATTCAGGTGGTCTTCTACGTCGCTTTCCTCCTCCTGCAATCCTGGCAGTTGACCATCGTCGCGGCGCTCTTCCTCCCGCCGATGCTGGGGCTCTGGGCGCGTTTCCGACAGCGGCTGCGCCTGGGCGTCCTTCGGGTGCTCGACGCGGTCGGCGAGGTAGGGTCCCAACTGCAGGAAACGGTGTCCGGCATCCGGCTGGTTAAGGCATCAGCCGCGGAAGAGTGGGAGACGCGTCGCTTCCGGGAGCTCACACAGCGCCACTACAAGGCGCTGATCCGCAACGAGCGCTGGCGGCAGTTCTTCCCTCCCGCCACGGAGATGGTGATCGGGACGGCGATACTGGGGCTGCTCTGGTTCGGCAGCTACCTGGTCCTCGAGCAGGGCACGATGCAGCCCGCCGTCTTCCTCACCTACCTGGTGGTCGCGGGACGGCTGATGTCGCCGGCCAAGTTCCTCGGCCAGTTCCCGTCGCTGGTCCAGCCCGGGCTGGGGGCCGCGGAACGCATCTTCGAGATCGTCGACGCTTCGCCGGATGTGGCCGAAGCGCCTGACGCCGCTCCGGTGGAGGCCTTCACGCAGTCGCTTCGGTTCGAGAACGTCGGCTTCGAGTACCAGCCGGGCGAGCCTGTGCTGGAAGGGATCGACTTCGAGATCCATCCGGGCGACGCGATCGCGCTCGTTGGGCCCAGCGGCGGCGGGAAAAGCACCCTGGCCGACCTCCTGCCGCGCTTCCACGACCCGACGACCGGCCGCATCACCCTCGACGGCCGCGATCTGAGGACCCTCCGCCTGCAGGATCTCCGACGGCTGATGGGCATCGTGACGCAGGAGACCATCCTGTTCCACGACACCATCGCCGCGAACATCGCCTACGGGTTCGAGAACCCGAGGCAGGAGGACATCGAGGCCGCGGCCCGGGCCGCGCACGCCCATGACTTCATCATGGGCTTCCCGGATGGCTATCAGACGCTCGTGGGCGAGCGTGGGGTTCGTCTTTCGGGCGGGCAGCGTCAACGGCTGGCGATCGCCCGCGCGCTCTTCAGAAATCCCCCGATCCTCATCCTCGACGAGGCGACCAGCGCGCTGGATACGGAGAGCGAGCTGCTCGTGCAGAACGCGATCGAGCGCCTCATGCGCGAAAGAACCGTGCTGGTCATCGCACACCGGCTATCGACCGTTCGTCGGGCAGACACGATCCTCGTTATCGACCGCGGCAGGATCGTCGAGCGCGGCACCCACGCGGAGCTGATCGCCCGGGAAGGCGTGTACAACCGACTGTACCGGATGCAGTTCATGGAACCGGCGGAGCGACTGGATGCAAGTCCCACTTCTTGATCTGAAGGAGCAGTACCGATCGCTGGCGGAGCCGATCACCGAGACGGTGATGGCGCTCATCGAGGACCAGCGGTTCATCCTCGGCCCACCCGTGGAGCGGTTGGAGAGCGAGGTTGCCGGGCTGCTCGGCGTCCGGCATGCGATCGGTTGCGCGAGTGGGACGGACGCGCTGTTGCTCGCGTTGCGCGCGCTGGACGTCGGCCGCGGGGACGAGGTCGTCACCTCGCCGTTCACCTTCTTCGCGACCGCCGGTGCGATCCACAACGTTGGGGCGCGCCCGGTCTTCGCGGACATCGAGCCGGACACATTCAACCTCGATCCGGCCGCGGCCGATGCCGCGATCGGACCGCGCGTGAGGGCGGTCATCCCCGTGCACCTGTTCGGGCAGATGGCGCCGATGGAGGCCTTCCGACGGCTGGCGGATGCCCGGGAGATCGGCCTGATCGAGGATGCCGCGCAGGCCATCGGCGCCCGTCAGCGCCTTCCAGACGGACGCGAAATCACGACGGGTACGCTCGGCGACATCTGCGCCCTATCCTTCTTCCCGACGAAGAACCTGGGGGCGTTCGGCGACGCCGGAATGATGCTCACCAACGACGACCGGCTTGCCGAGCGGCTCTTCCGGCTCCGCGTTCATGGCGGCAGGCAGATGTACCACCACCAGGAGGTGGGCTACAATTCGCGCCTCGACGCGCTCCAGGCGGCCGTGCTCTCCGTGAAGCTCCCGCACCTGGGCGCGTGGAGCGAGGCTCGGCGCCGCAACGCCCGTTACTACGACGAACGGCTCGCCGACCTCGACGAGATCGTCACGCCGGTGGTTGTGGACGGCAACATCTCCATCTTCAACCAGTACACGATCCGCGTGACGGGCGGCCGACGGGACGCGCTGCAGGAGTGGCTGCGGGAGCGCGGCGTCGGAACGGGCGTCTACTATCCCGTCCCCCTTCATCTCCAGGAGTGTTTCGAGTACCTGGGGTACAAGGAAGGCCAGTTTCCCGAATCCGAGCGTGCCTGCCGCGAGGTCCTCTCCCTCCCGGTCTATCCGGAGTTGAAGGAGGATCAGCTGGTCCACGTGGTCGACTCGATCCGTGCCTTCTTCCGGGCATGAGCTGGCGAGCGGACGCCGAAGCGCGAGCGGGATGAGCGGGACGAGAAAGCCGACGCTCAGCCATCGGGCCGAGTACTTCCTGATGCGCGCCGTCGAGACGGCCCTTTCGGGGGTGACCGCGAACACGGCCGGCCGTGTCGGCTCCGCGCTGGGAGCCCTGGTTCGCACGCCACTGGGCATCCGCCGCGACGTGGTCGAATCCAACCTGCGGCTCGCCTTCCCCGAGGCGGACGATGCCTGGATCGAGCGGACGTCGAAGGCGGCCTATCGGCACCTGGGCCGGGAAGCGGCCGCCATGCTGCGCCTGTCGAAGCTCGATCCGGAGCAGGTTCGCCGGCTCGTCGAGATCTCGCCGGCGGCCTGGACGGCCTTCGAGGAGTCCCTGAGCGAGGGACGTGGCGTCGTCCTGGCCACCGGCCACTACGGCAACTGGGAGATGGCCGCGGCGGCGGTCGCCGCCCACGGTGTGCCCATCGATGCCATCGTGAAGCGCCAGAGCAATCCGCTGGTCGATCGGCGGATCCAGGAGGCGAGGGCGGCGCTCGGCGTCTCGACGGTCGACATGCGGGAGGCTGCCAGGCGCATCCCCCGGGCCCTGCTGTCCGGCCACGCCGTGGGCATCGTCGCCGACCAGGACGCCCGCAGGAACGGCGTGTGGGTTCCGTTCTTCGGCACCCTCGCCAGCACCCATCGGGGTCCGGCCGTCTTCGCGCTGCGGCTGGGCTCCCCGCTGTTCGCGGCCGTCGCGCGTCGTCTTCCCGACGGCCGGTACTTCCTGGACGGCCAGCGCATCGACACCACGCCCACCGACTCGTTCGAGGACGATGTGGTCCGGCTTACTGCCGCCCTCGCCGCCCATCTCGAGAGCGAGATCCGCAAGGATCCCACCCAGTACTTCTGGTTCCACAAACGCTGGAAGACTCGGCCACCCGAGGAACCCCTATCTCGCGAAGCCGGTACTACCACGCGCACTGACGAGGACTCCTGGTCGTAGCCGGCGGGTCGGGGCGAAGACGGGCGGACGAGTCGGGTGCATCCCGGGCGGCCGGTTGGACCGCTGCCGGGAGGGGCGAATCCGTGTTGAATGACCTGCACGTACCGAGTGCGTGATCTACTTCGGCATACCTGCCTATAACGAGGCGGCGACAGTCGGCGTTCTGCTCTGGAAGCTCCGCCGCGTCATGGAGGAGTTTCCGCGCGATTACGAGATCATCGTGGTCGACGACGGTTCGACCGACGAGACCCTGGATGTGCTGGCCCCGTACGCGCGCGTTCTGCCGCTGACGGTGATCCGGCACGAATCCCGACGGGGATATGCGGCGGCGGTCGAACGGCTCATCCGTGAGACGGTCGAGCGGTCGACTCACCCGCGCAGGGACGTGCTCCTCACGGTCCAGGCGGACTTCACCGAAGCGCCGGACGACATCCCCGCCATGCTCAAGCGGATCGAAGGGGGTGCCGATGTTGTCGAGGCGGCCATCATCAGCGAAGGGATCAACGTTCCGACCTCGTTGAAGCTGGCACGACGGGGAGTCCCGCTGATCCTTCGGCGCCTTCCGGTGCCGGAAGCGATCCGCGACCCGGTGTCCGGATTTCGCGCGTACCGCGTTTCTGTACTTAAGCGCGCGCTGGCCGACCGGAACGGCTCGCCGCTCCTGACCGCCGATGGGTGGGCCGCCAACGTCGAACTGATCGTTGCGATCGCTCGGCATTCGCGTAGAACGGAAGGACTGGAGGTTTCGCGACGATACGATCTGCGGCAGCGCGCGTCGCGCTTCCGCCCCTGGAACACTCTGATGGAGGTCTGGAACGTGGCGCGTCAGGCTCGGCATTCCATGCCCGCAACCGCGCCGCCGACCAGCACAGAATAGATCATGATCGACCTGCAGCGAACGCGCTCGGTCGCGGGAGCCGGGATACTCGCCCTAGCCCTCGCGGTGCTGGCGACCCAGGCGACCACCTCGTTCAGCCAGCCCGGCGGAAGCTCTTCCGGCGGCATCGCGGATGTCCCGTTCGCACCGGGCGAGCGAGCCGAGTTCCAGGTGAAGCTCGGCGGGATCGCGGTCGGCAGCGGTACGATGGAGATCCTCGGCATTGAACAGGTATCCGGACATCCGACATATCACGCGAGGCTCCATGTCCAGGGCGGGATCCCGCTCGCCCGTGTGAACACGCGGATGGACACGTGGATGGACACCCGCGGCCTCTTCTCCCGCCGCTTCGAGCAGGATCAGCACGAGGTCCGGTACAAACGCTACCGGATCTTCGATTTCTACCCGGAGACAATGACCTATCGACAGCGGATGACGGGCGAGGAGGGGAGGCTACCGACGAGAGAACCGCTGGACGACGTCGCATTCCTCTACTATGCCCGAACGCTGCCGCTCGAGGTGGGTGAGACCTACACCATCAACCGCTACTTCAAGGAGGACGGGAACCCCGTAGTCCTGAAGGTCCTCCGGAAGGAGACGATCCGGGTCCCGGCGGGGACGTTCAACACCATCGTCGTGCAGCCCATCATCCAGACGGACGGGCTGTTCGGGGAAGGCGGTCGGGCGGAAGTGTTCTTCACCGACGACGAGCGGCGGCTGCTCGTGCACCTGAGGAGCCGGGTGCCGGTCGTCGGGTCCTTGAGCCTGCACCTGCGAAGCTACGAGGCGGGGACGCCGCTGGTCGCCTCGGCTGAGTAGCGGGGTAGGTCAGGGTGCGGGTTCGTAGGTCGAGATAGTGGTCGGGGTGCGTCGGGATCGAGGCCCGCGCACCCCGATCGCTTTTCCGGCCGAACGCAAAGCGGCAATACCTGCCGCGAGTGCGTTGGGCATGAGGTACGTTTCGTCGACCACTGGGGCGCCCGGGCCGTTGGTCGAGTCACCCGCGGATGCACGTCATCCGCGCTGAAGGGAAGCGTCAGGTCTCTTGGATACACGGATTTCCATTCTGGATCTCGCCTTCGTGGGGGAGGGCGAGACCATCGCGGACAGCTTCGCGGGAAGCGTGGCGATGGCCCAGCTCGCCGAGCGGCTGGGGTACACGCGTGTCTGGTACGCTGAGCACCACGGGCTGCCGTCGATCGCCTCCGCGGCGACGGCGGTGCTGATCGCTCACGTCGCGGCACACACGCGCACGATCCGGCTCGGAGCGGGCGGGGTGATGCTCCCGAACCACTCCCCTTTGGTGATCGCCGAGCAGTACGGCACCCTCGCGGAGCTCCATCCGGGGCGCATCGACCTCGGCCTCGGCCGTGCCCCGGGCGGCGACTCACAGGTCTTCTACGCCCTCCGGCGCGATCCGTCGGCGAGCGAGCGGTTCCCGGAGGACGTGGTCGAGCTGCAGGCGTTCCTCGGCGATGAGAGCCCGATTCCCGGTCTGCGCGCCATTCCCGGCCAGGGAACCCACGTTCCGCTCTACATCCTGGGATCGTCCCTCTATGGAGCGCATCTGGCGGCGGCGCTGGGGCTGCCGTACGGGTTCGCGTCACACTTCGCCCCGCAGGCGCTCGACCAGGCGATCGCCATCTATCGCGAGCGATTCCAACCGTCGGAGCGCCACGAGAAGCCCTACGTGATCGCGGGCGTGAACGTGGTTGCCGCGGACACCGATGCCGAGGCCCAGGCTCTGTTCGCGCGGGTCCGTCGGGCACGTCTGCGGAGGGATCCCCGGCTGGCCGGTCAGCAGCTCACAGACGAAGAGGTCGACGCTCTCCTCGCCTCGCCCCGCGGGGCCTTCGTCGACGTGATGCTGACCTATACGGCCGTCGGGGCTCCCGCCACCGTCCGAGCCTATCTGGAGAAGTTCGTCGAGCGAACCCGGGCCGACGAGTTAATCACCGTGCACAGCGCTCCGACCATCTCGGAACGGCTACGGTCGGTCGAGCTGCTCGCGGAGGCGGTGGGGTTGGACCAGCGTGCGGTGGCTTGAAGGAGATAGCGCCGGGAAGGTAGCAACCTGCAGCGTGAGCCGTTCACCCCGGCAGCCGGGGCTGTGTTGGAACTGTCGATCCCGGCCCGTCACGCTTGCAAGGAACCGTGAACGGTCTACCATCGCCACCGTATCAACCAACGTCGTCCCGGCGCAGGCGATTGTGTCGAGACTGGCCGATGGTCGGTTATCTCCCGACCCGCTGTGGAATGGGCGCCGCCGAAACCACCTCGCCGTTCCGACAACCGCCAGCGTCATCCCGGCGAAAGAGGCCGTGTCAAAACTGCCCGATGGTCCTTCGTCGCACGGGCCTGGCGTGCGTCGGGTGCAACCGAAACCACTATCGTCATCCCGGCGCAGGAGGCTGTGTCAAAACCGGTCTTCCCCCGTCCCGACACCCTGGCACGAAACCGTGAACAGCCTCCTGGCGCTACGTCGACGTCGCGCCGCAGGAAAGTCTGTTGAAACGAGTTGGCGGGCACACGTCCCGACGAGGGGTCGGGTCGCACTACGTTCAGCAACGGCGACTCTCCACTTGCCTCGTCATCCCGGCGCAGGCCGGGATCCATCCGCCTGGCGATGCGCGGATGCATGCTTGTAACGCGTTTCACAACAACGTAATGCGAACTCTCAGCGACCGAGAATCCAGCTGCGGTTTTTCAGAATAATGGGTCCCGGCCTGCGCCGGGACGACGTTGGTGGGGACGGTGGCGAAGTAGACCGTTCACGGTTCCTTGCGCGTGCGGCGGACTGGGATCGACAGTTCTGACACAGTCTCTTGCACCGGGATGACGTTGGTAGGGACGGCAGCGAGGGTAGACCGTTCAGGGGTTCCCTGCGAGCTCTACGGGCTGGGATCGACAGTGTTGACACTGCCTCGCGGGCCGGGATGACGTTGCCGGCTATCGGACGCACCAACACACAGTGGATCAGTGAGGTGATGGATATCCGGCAGCATTGACATGGCCTCAGCTCTGAGGGTCCACCTTCTCTCTTCCCAGACTTTCGTCGCCGAGCTGCTTCGACTCACGACCGATTCTCAGTCGCCGAGCCGACGATCGGGGATCAGGTAGTTGCGCACGTAGTCAGCGACCGCATCGCGCAGCGGCGTGACGGGGACGCTGAAGCCCGTCGCTCTCAGCCGCGACACGTCGGCGCGCGTGTAGTATTGGTATTTCGGTCGCAGTTCCTCAGGCATGTCGACGAAGCGGATCGAGGGCGGCATGTCGAGCGCCGCGAAGAGCGCATCGGCTACCTCGATCCAGGTCGACGTGGAGCCCGAGCCGATGTTGAAGATGCCGACCGCGTCGGGACGCTCCGCCAAGTGGAGGGTCATCGCGGTGGCATCCTTCACGTAGAGGAAATCGCGAAGCTGCTCGCCGTCGGCGTAGTCGGGATTGTAGCTGCGGAACAACTCGATGGAACCGGTGGAGCGGACCTGGGGGAACGCCTTCGCGATGAGGCTGCGCATGGGGCCTTTGTGGGCCTCATTGGGCCCGAAGATGTTGAAGTACTTCAGGCCCGTGATCGACCGGAGCAGCCCGTTCCGGGCGGCCCACAGATCGAAGAGGTGCTTGGAGTAGCCGTACATGTTGAGCGGGCGCAGGCGGGAGAGCGCCTCTACGGAGTCGTCCGCGTCGCTCATGCCGGCCTCACCCGCTCCGTAGGTCGCGGCGGAGGAAGCGTAGACGAACCGCGTGCCGGACTGGATCGCCAGTTTGGCCAGGTCCTTCGTGAACTCGTAGTTGTTGCGGATCAGGTAGGCGGCGTCGGTCTCGGTAGTCGAGGAGCAGGCGCCCAGGTGGAGGATGAGATCGAAGCTTCCGAGTGCGCCTCGCTCGAGTGCGGGAAGCAGGTCGTCGGCTTCGATGTAGTCCTCGAAACGGAGCGGCGGCAGGTTGCGCCACTTCTCGCTGGTCCGCAGGCGGTCGGCGATGACGATCTGCTCGCAACCGCGGCGGTTCAGGTCCCACACGAGCGCGCTGCCGATGAATCCGGCGCCGCCGGTGACGAGTACGCGAGCTGACTCCAGCTCCATGGTCGAACGCTCAGTCGGACGATGCAGATAGTTTCGGGTCGAGCTCCGCCGGATCAGCGCGGCTCGTCACGGCGATGGTGCTGTTCCCGTGAATCTCGGCGGCGAAGTCCGCGAGGGCGCGGTTGAACGCGCCGGTGCGGTCGAACATCACCGCGTGGGCCGCCCCCGGTATCGCGATCGGGGGTCGCGAGCCCAACGCCGCCGCGATCCGCGCCGCGAACTCACGGTTCACGACCGGGTCGCGCTCGCCGACGATGACGATACCGGGGGCGGAGACTCGCTCGAGCACAGGGAGCGGGTCGTGCCGCGCGCCCAGCAACCACGTCCGAAGGACCCGGAGAGGGCCGGCGAGAAGGTAGGCTGACCCGACCATTGACGCCAGCAGGAGGGATTCACGGGGGATATCACGCAGCAGCCCGATCGCCTGGTGGGTGAGGCGCCGGAGCATCGGACCGTCGCCGGTCGGTGCGGCGAGGACAATGCCGGCAACCGCCGCCGGATACGCCGCTGCCATCTCGATGATGGACTGCGCTGAGAGCGAGTGTCCGACGTAGACTGCCGGCGGCAGGCCGAGTCCCAGCGCCCACGCGCGGATCGCGTCTGCCTGAGCGCGGACGGCCAGCCCTCCCGCGCGCCCGGGCGATCCGCCGAACCCGGGCAGGTCGGGGGCGAGAACGCGGTATCCGCGGGCGGCGAGCCACGGGCCGACCCTCACCCAGTAGTCCGCCGAGACCCCAAGGCCGTGCACCAGTACGATCGGCTCGCCGGAGCCGGCCTCGCGGTAGCGGATGTCCCGTGGTCCCAGCCGCATCCGCCGGGAGACGACCCACGACGCCGCAGCCTCGCCGAGCGTCGGCGCCGGCGCCGATTCAACGGCCAACGGGCTCACCCTCGAGGAAGCGCCGGACGAGCCTGTTGAAGTCGGCCGGCCGATCGACCATGGAGTTGTGGGCCGCGCCGGGGAGGATTACGAGTCGTGAGTTTGGGATGAGCCGCCGAAACTCCCAGGCGTCGCGCAGCGGCACGAGACTGTCGCGTTCACCCCAGATGATCAGCGTCGGAATGCTGATCCGGGGCAGCAGCGGCCGGACGTCGTCCTGGAGGATGTTGCGGACTGCCCTGAACAGAACGCGGGGTCCGGCGCTAAGGGCGTCGCCTGCGATAACGGGGAGGAACGTAGGATCCCCCCAGCGCCAGATCGGCGCCACCTCAGCGGCGAACCGCACTACCGCGGTCGGCGTAACGGGGCGAGGGATCCCCGCGGCGTCGGCGAGGACGAGTCGATCGAACCGCTTCTGATCCTGCGCAACCGCGTGGACCGCGATCTGACCGCCCATCGAATGGCCGACAAGGCTCGCCCGCGGAACGCCACGCTGGGTGAGCCACGCAAGAACGACCCCGGCGAGCTCGGAGATGGTCGGCAGGTGGCTGCCCGCCATCCGGGAGCGGCCGAACCCGATCAGGTCAGGCACCAGAACGCGATAGCTCTTCGCGAGCTCCGGCGCATTCCGCTGCCACCACCGCGACGAGCCCGACAGTCCATGCAGCAATAACACGACGCGCTCCCCCGTGCCGTACTCCACAGAGTGGATCTCGTACTCATCGATCCGGGTGACTATCTCGCGGTAGTCCACGTCCAGTGCCGACCCCGTACCGGCCGGCCGGGGCGAAAGGGGAGCGAGTCCATGAAGGACATGGTTCATGATGTGAGGGGCCTCCGACTGGCGCCATTGTGCGCCGGTAGGGCCCGCGACGTCGAGTGCTTCGCCATACCCGTCGGGGCGACTGCACCCCGCCGTCCGTCCACGAAGCAGCGCGCGGATGGTGGGAGGGCAGGCCCGGGGGAAAGTCCCGCGGCGTGCGGGGTACGGGGTGCAATCACCGGACCCCGCCGCGCACAGGCGGGTACCGTGTAGCTGGCGAAGTCGCGCGATGCGACTTATAGTCGTGATCGGCGCAGTTGCCGGTCCGGTCACCGTTGCCCGACCGCATGGACGCGGACGACCCATTCATATCACTACTCCTCCTGTTGGCGCTGATCGCCACGAGCGGCTTCCTCGTCGCCGTGGAGTTCGCGATCCTCACGTATCGACGCCGTCGCGTCGAGCAGGATTCCCCCGGCACAGGATCCGCCCTTTCTGCGGCTGAGCGAGCGGAGGAGCTCTCGCTCGTCTCGCAGTTCGCGAGCGTGCTCTCCACGCTTCTGATCGGCTACCTGTCGACGGAACTGGCTCTGTCGCTACTGCCCGGGCTGCCCTCGTTCGTTGCGGGCGCGATCGGCCTGTGCATCGCGACCGCGGTGTACCTCATCCTCGGGCAGCAGATCCCGCGCTTGCTGGGCGCGCAGCGATCGCGGGCGATCCTTCACCCGGCCATCATCCTTCCGTTGCGGGGGATCAGCATCCTGCTCCGCCCGTTCACCGTGCCGTTATCGTTCGCGCTCGACGGGCTCTCGAACCTCCTCAAGCTCTCCCGATCAGCGTTTTACGCGCCGATCTACACAGCCGAGGACATCCGCGAGCTGGTCACACAGGGCCACGAGCAGGGCGTGGTCGAGGAAGACGAGCGGGAGATGATCCACGGCGTGTTCGAATTCTCCGCTACGGTTGCCCGGGAGGTAATGACCCCCCGGATCGACATCGTCGCGGTGCCTCGCGAGGTCTCTCTCGACGAACTGATCGAACTGGTCGTCGACGAGGGCCACTCCCGCATTCCGGTCTACGAGGGCACGATCGACAACATCGTCGGGGTGATCCTGGCGAAGGATCTGCTCTCGCTCCTCTCGGACGCCGACTGGGTCCGCCGCGCTCCGTTCGACATCAACGCGTTGATGCGGGAGCCCTATTTCGTTCCCGACACGAAGCCTGTCGACGACCTGCTCGCGGAGTTCCGCCAGTCGAACCTGCACCTCGCGATCGTCATCGACGAGTTCGGCGGGACGGCCGGCTTGGTGACGATGGAGGACCTGCTCGAGGAGATCGTCGGGGAGATCAACGACGAGTACGACATCGAGGAACCGGAGTTCGCTCCCACGCCCGAAGGTGACATTCTGATCGATGGAGGCGTCTCAATATCCGAGGTGAACGAACGCTTCGGGCTCGGGATTCCCGAGGAGGACTTCGACACGATCGGGGGATACATCTTCGGCGCGCTCGGTCGCGTCCCGGTCGCGGGCGATCGGGTGGAGGGCGTGGGCGAGGACGGAACGGCGTCCCTCGAGGTGGAGGAGACGGAGGAGCGGCGGGTCACCCGGGTGCGCCTGCGCCGCTCGAGCGGGATACTGACGCCGGACGCGTAAACTGGACACGCTGAGGCCCGGTGACGCAGCGGGTTCGAGCCTCGGATCCCGCGTGTGCCTCCAATCGTCACTCGGCGATGTGATGATCGGTGATGAAATCGTCGCCAGCGCCTCCGAGTCTCCGCGTGATTTCCGACGCCTTTCGCTCAGCGACGCGGCTCTTCCCGGAAGATGTTCCTGAACCTGCCCCGCGTGGGTCGGTCGGACGGGTTGTCGAGCCTGGCGAGGAGGCGGTTGGTCACCGCGGACCCATGCGCCTCGTCGAGCGACATCATTTCGGCGTAGAGCTCGATGGCGTAGTCGAGATCGACCTCGTCCCCGAGCGTTTCGAGCATGTAGAGGAGGTTGGTCACATGGGTCTCCACTATGGCCTCCTCGGAACGGGCGGCGACGATGAGCAATCGCTTCCTGGCGTCCTGGCTGAGGCGCCGACGGCGCAGCCACTTGAACATGTTCACTCCGGTCGATGAGGTGCGCCGAAAATGATGGCCAGGAGCGCGCGTCGCGCGCAAGCGGGGGGTGGCTGTATCGCCGAATTCCGGCGACTCGTGGGACTGCGGACACCATCCCGCTCGTCACGGTTTCCGTCCGGCAGGCCGGGGGTGGTTGCGGTTCGGGCCCCAGGTTATTATTCGGTGCCTGAAAGGGCTCACATTCTGCCGATCCTTCGTTCCCGTCCGCGCGCAGTATCCGAGCATCGGTCCGTCTCCGAAAGGTAAGCATGAGCTTCTCCTTCCTCAGCGCCGAAGAGTACGACGAGCAGGCACACCAGCTGTATGACGCTGGCGAATACGACCGTGCTCTGGAGCTGCTGCAGGAGGGGCTGGCCCAGTATCCGGATGCGGTCGACCTGCACGTCGGGGTCGGTTACGTCCGGATGGCGCGCGAGGAATACGCGTGGGGCCTGAAGGCCTTCGAGAAAGCGCTGACCCTCGATCCGGACCACGAGGATGGGTGGGTCGGCCGGGGAGAAGCGCTGCTGAAGTTCGGTAGGGTCGATGAGGCGCTCGCCTGTTTCGCGAAGATCGACGCGCTCGGCTTGGGTGACGACCTGGAACTGGGCCTGGCGATGGGTCGCGCGCTGTACCGCGAGGCTCTCTTCCGCGAGTCGCGACAACGGCTGATTTCGCTCGCTGCGGCCCATCCCGACGTCGCCGAGGTCCGGGCCGCGCTCGGGTACACACTTCACGCTCTCGGCGACGACCTCGGCGCCAGGCGTGAGCTGCGGGCGGCGATCCGCCTCGATCCGCAGCTGCACGAGGTCCGCATCTACCTGTCCCACCTGCACTTCGAGCGCGGCGACCTGCAGGCCGCTCTGCGCGAGGTGGAGCAGGTTCCGCCCTCCGAGCACTGGGACCCTCTCTCCGTCTGGCGCTACATCGAGCTGAAGTGCTCGCTGGAGAAGTGGTGCGAGAGCGACGAGGCACTCGCTCCCTGGCGTGAGCGGTGGGAGGAACTTCGCGGCGAACCCGACGCCATCGACCACATCCTCGCGGAAGTGGAAGCCGCCTTCGAGGAGGCCGGCGGAGACTTTCCACTCCCGTCGTCACCGATTCCAGCTGCACTCCAGCCGCCGGCGGTTCACACGCTGCTGGCGCCGCCCCGCGACGCAACTCCTGCCGGCGACGTCCATCGCGTCCGGATGGCGGACGGCAAGGTCTTCGACGGCACCTGGGACGAAATCGTCATCCGCATGCGCGATGCGCTCTCCGACCCCAGCGAGACTGTCGCCGCGTTCATGCACCGCGCTGCCCAGCGCATCCGGCAACTCACCGGACGGGACCTTCCGTGCGACGACGCGGAGTCCTTCATCCGTGAGAGCGCCCGCATGGGCTTCCTGAGCATCGAAGAATAGCCGCGATGGCGAACGACGGAGCCGACCGCTTCAGAGCCGACGGCGAGTCGGCCCTGCGGGTCCTTCGTTCCGCGCGCGACGAGGTCGAGATGCTTCGAGCCGGTGGGCTCGAGCCGGAGGTCGAGCGCGGACTGATCCTCCGCGTGGCCAACACCGTCGATCGCTCGCTGCGCCGGCTCCTCCGTGATCAGGAGGAAGTGGAACTGGAGCTGCGGCTCCGGGCGCTGGCGCCGGATGAGCTCCGCAGTGACGAGGTGCTGTCGGAGCTGCGCCGGGTCGAGCGGTTGCCGATGGAGGTCGCCGCCGCGGTTCACGAGCTGTTCGACGCGCGCCGGAGGCTCGAGGGGGGCGCGATCCCCGGCGACGCGGATCGCACGCGGGCGGTTCGGCTGGCTGATCAACTGGCGCGCGAGATCGAGCAGCCGCGGCTGCGGCCGGTACGGGCGACGCCGGTGGAGGAGCCGTTGATCCAGCCGGCCCCTCCGACCCGTCGTCGCCGGACTGGAGCCGGTCTTCCGATCCCCGTCTGGGGCCTGGGTGCCGCGATCGTCGTGATCGCGGCGGCCCTCGGGATATGGGCGTTCACCCAGGGCGCAGACGACGAGCAGATGCGCCAGGGCGTCGCCCTCTTCGAGCAGGGAGAGTTCGAGGAGGCTGCGCAGTATTTCTGGCGCTACGCGGAAGACAATCCCAACGATCCTACCCCACACCTCTACCTCGCCCGCATCCATCGCCGGATGGACCGCCCGGAGCTGGCGGCGGACGCGATCCGCAAGGCACAGGAGATCGCACCCGATGATGCAGCGGTTCACCGGGAGCTGGGATTCCTCCTTCTCGATATCGGGCAGCCGGATGTGGCGGTTGGGAGATTCCGCCAGGCCCTCGAGCTGGACGAGTCGTCGACCGAAGGTTGGATCGGACTCGTGCGCGCGCTTCGTGAGTCCGGTCGCGAAGAGGACGTGCCCCGCGTGATCGCAGAAGCTCCGGCGGAGGCCCGAGCCCTTCTCAGCCAGCCCGACACCCTCTGACGTTGCCGGCTGCCATCAAGTCCCCCCCGGCATTCGAACCCTGCCGATACTCGGTGTGCTCCTTGCTGATCGCTGTGCGGGACGCACGACGTTCGCGACGTCCTACGGCGAGTCGGATCGCCCGACAGTCGGCTCACGACCGCATCACGTCCTCCGATGGACCTGCTCGATAAGCTGTACGATCGCCTCGTCAGCGCGGTGGAGGCCGCCGGGCCCGGTGCATTCCCGCACGGCATCACGGTCGCCGACGTGTATCAGCGCCTCATTCCCTATCGGTCCGTGCGGGGGCAGATCGGGGTGGTGGAGCTGGCGGAGTACGAGCATGCCCTGCTCCGGCTGCTCGCGGGGGAGCGACAGTACGTAGACGTCGCCGATCCTACGGTGAAGCTCGAGATCCAGCGTGAGCTGTCGTCGCTCAACCCGATCCTCGGCATCTATCGCGACTATTCGACGGCGAAACTGAAGCTGGTGCGGGACCGCTCACGGGTCGCTGACGCGACGGTCGTCGCGAGTGCCGGCGCTGGTGCCACCGGAACCGGTGCCACCAGCGCACCAGGTGCCGCGGAAAGCGGTCCCCCGAGGGTAGCACCGGTCGTGCAGGATGCGACGAAGGTGGACCTTCCCCCGCCTCGTGCCGGGACACCCGGCACAACGCCTCCGGTTGCTCCCCGCCTGTCGACGGTGCAGGCCGCTGAACAATGTGCCGACTGCGGGCGATCACTGCCGGGGATCGCCGATCTGCAGTTCTGTCCGTTCTGCGGTACGGCCCAGGCGCCACGTCCGTGTCACAGCTGCGGCGGCGAGATGCAGCGCGAATGGAACTACTGTCCTCGTTGCGGCGCTGGTCGGGCATTTCCGGGTACAGGGGGCTGAGGACGGAGCATATGGTCGTGCGGGTCGGCCAGGCGCTGATGGTCGTGGCTTTACTCGCCCTTGCCGGTTGCGGCGACACCGACGATGGACCGCCCCTTGCCCTCGGTGGGCTATCGTTCGCGGTCGATTCCGTCCTGCTCGCGAGGCTCCCGACTGGCGCTACGGCGGAAGACCTCCGCCGGGGCGAGCAACTCTATCGAAACTGTTCCGTCTGTCACGGCCTGAAGGGTGAAGGGACACAACTCGGCCCCTCGCTCTCCGATACGGTCTGGATCCACATCGGTGGGGAGGTCGACGAGATCGCCGAGATCATCCGCGCGGGAATCGCTTCGCCGCGAATGTACCCGATCCCCATGCCGCCGATGGGCGTGGACGACCTGAGCGACGACGATCTGGAGGCCCTTTCGATCTATGTGCGGGCGCGTTCGCTGGCCGGTGGTTAGGGCCAGCCGATGCCTGGCACCGCTGATCCTCGTCCTGGCCCTGACCGGGTGCGACAGTGAGCCAGTGCCTGTTATCCCCGCCGAGCCGCTCGAGAGCCCGCAGATCCTGGAGCGGATCGCACGGCCGGTGGAAGGCGCGCGCGTCCACCTCGTCCGGCTCGTGCAACGCGGGGACCAGTACGCGTTCGATCCCGCCGTCATCCATGCGTCGGCCGGGGATGTGGTTCGCTTCGTGATGGCCGGCACCCAGCCCGAGAGCGTCGCGTTCGACCCGACCAACGCCAGCCCGGAGGCCGCCGACTTCATCCGCGCTCGCTTCCTTCACCACGGTGTGCTGCTCACCGACAGCGGCCAGGCGTACGACGTCTCCTTCGCTGACGCTCCCCCGGGTCGCTATCCCTTCGTATCCGTTCCCCATGCCATCCACGGGATGGTGGGCGAGGTGCTCATCGAAGAGTGACTAACCGCCGGACGCATGGAACTTGCACCCCCGGACATTCCCAGTTCCCCATCACGCATCTGCAAGGAGGACGGATGAGCGACCCTGGCGACAGCATCATCCCCCTCGACCAGCTCCCGGACTTCGAGATCGCCGAAGGTGACCCGGACGTCCGGGGATGGGCGGTGGTCTGTTCCGACGGTCGCGAGATCGGGGAGGTCGACGATGTGCTGGTCGACACGTCGCCGATGAAGGTCCGCTACCTCGACGTTGCCCTGGTCGACGAGCTTCTCGCGGAGGGTGAGGCCCGCCACATCCTCGTTCCCATTGAGTACGCCCGGCTGGACGAGACGGATGATCAGATCTTCGTGGACCGGCTCAGTAGTGACCGCTTGCCGGAGGTTCCTTCGTACGACAGCAAGGAGGCGCTGACCGCCGAGTACGAGGCGGCGGTGCGCAGCTATTTCGACACGGCTCGCGCTTCCCAACGGCAGGCTGGCGAGGCGGAGGGGATCGAAGGACCTGGTTTCATGATCTGAACCGCGAGCGGGCGCGCCCGAAATGGGCCTGGGTCCGACTTCGCAGAGGTGCTGGCCGCACTGCCGTCCGACCCGGTACCGGCGTTCCGACTCAGTCGGTGTCCGCCGTTTCGCCGATTGGTCCACGAACCAGTGGCATGTTTCCGCGAGTCGAGAAGTGGAACTCGCTCGATGGTCCTTCGTCGCACGGGCCCGGTGTTCGTCGGGTGCAACCGAAACCACCGTCGTCATCCCGGCGCAGGAGATTGTGTCAAGACTGGCCGATGGTCGGTCATCTCCCGACCCGCTGTGGAATGGGCGCCGCCGAAACCACCGCATTCCGACAACCACCAACGTCATCCCGGCGAAAGAGGCCGTGTCAGAACTGCCCGATGGTCTTCGTCGCACGGGCCCGGTGTACCTCGGGTGCAACCGAGACCACCATCGTCATCCCGGCGCAGGAGACTGTGTCAAAAC